>CAMOZF010000189.1 GCA_946630765.1 uncultured Lachnospiraceae bacterium
AACAGGAAGCTTTGGCCTGGCCTTTGACTATAACGGACGAGCAGATAAATATAAGATGATCTCAATCGATCCGGCAAACGGAACCTTAAGCCTGAAGTTTAATGAAGGCACCACGCCGATCACAGAGACCGCGGTTCAGCTTGAGACCGGTAAGACCTATTCCTTCACCTACCTTCAGGAAGGTTCTGTCGGAACGTTCTATATCGACGGAGAAGCGGCTCTTACGGTTCGTCTGTATGGCGTGAGCGGAAAGTCGATCCGCGTATTTGCTTCGGGCAATACGGTCGATTGGACCAATCTTGCTGAATATACTATGCCGATGGAGGCCGCGTATGAAAACGCTGCTTGACATCGATAATCCCGTCATACGGTTTATTATCAAGATTTTTGACTGTATGGTACTCAGTGTCCTTTGGGCAGTGTTTTCCCTTCCGATCATTACCATGGGAGCCGCTTCCACCGCGCTTTATTCGGCAGTCTACCATCATATCCGGATGGAAGAGGGATATCTTTGGAAGAGCTTTTGGACCGCGTTTAAGGAAAACTTTAAGCGCTCCACGCTTTCGTGGCTTCCTCTTCTTGCCATGATCCTGTTTTTAGTTTATGATGTGGTGGCGCTGCGTGCTCTGATTCAGAGTGGCAACCCACTCGGAAGACTGTTCGGGGTGATCCTGGTTTTGATTTTGGTCGCGGGAGTCTGGGCCATGTTTCTCGCGGCTTACTGTGCCCGTTTTCAGGGAACGGTTAAGGATATGCTGCGTTTCAGCTTCTACCTCACGATGGCGCATCCGCTGCGTTCACTCGGCGTGCTTGTCGCAATCTGGGGGTCGGCCGCGCTTATTCTTACGGTTCCGGGGCTGGCGGCGCTTCTGCCGGCTGTTGCCTGCTGGATCTCGAGTATACTGATCGAGCAGGTTTTTATGCTGCATCTTCGGCCGGAGGATGCGGAAAAAAAGAAAGAAGAGGATGAATAACTATGAATCAGCGACTCCTGTTTGCCAGGGCTTATGAAGCGGACGCGTTAAAGCGGATCCCACCGGAAACCCGTCCGGCTTTTCACTTGACACCCTGCTGCGGCTGGATGAACGATCCGAACGGTTTTTCTTTCTACAAAGGAGAGTATCACCTGTTCTACCAATACAATCCGTATAAAACTGCATGGGATGACATGCACTGGGGGCATGCGGTAAGCAATGACCTTCTGCACTGGCGCTATCTGCCTGCGGCGCTCGCGCCGGATGAATGGTATGACACGGACGGATGTTTTTCGGGCAATACCGTGGAGCTTGAGGACGGACGGCAGTTGATCCTGTATACCGGCGTTCGCAAACAGTCCCGTGATGGCTCGCAGAATCTGCAGGTGCAGTGCATTGCGGTGGGTGATGGGCTCAACTACGAGAAATACAGTAATAATCCGGTATTGACGGGCAAAGATCTGCCGAAAGGACTGAGCCCGAATAACTTCCGCGACCCGAAGGTCTGGCGCATGGAAGACGGCCGTTACCGCTGCCTGGTGGGGGCTTGCAACAAAGATGAGCTCGGCCGGCTGCTTCTGTTTGAAAGCGAAGATGCTTTTACCTGGAAGTTTGTCAGTGTTTTGGCTGAGAATGACGGGCGCTTCGGCATGATGTGGGAATGCCCGGATTTCTTTGAGCTTGACGGAGAAAAGGTCCTGCTTGTCAGTCCGCAGTTTATGCTTCCGGAGGGATTTGAATATCATAACGGAAACGGAACGGTCTGCATGATCGGGAAAACCGATGAGGCGGATGAGCATTTCACCTATCGGCATCATCAGGCGGTGGATTACGGTATCGATTTTTACGCGCCGCAGACGATCCTGACGCCCGACGGACGCCGGGTGATGATCGGCTGGATGCAGAACTGGGACGCTTGCCAGAATGGTTCCAGGGAGCAGCAGTGGTACGGACAGATGTCCCTTCCGCGCGAGCTCTCGATCCGGAACGGAAGGCTCTATCAGCAGCCGCTGCGAGAGCTGGCAAAGTATCGCCGGAACAAGGTCGAATACAAGAATATTTCCGTCGGAGAGAATACCACTCTGCCGGGGGTCGAAGGACGCATGGCCGAGCTGTTTATCACCATTCGCCCGAAAGACAAGGAGAAGCCGTTCCAGAAGCTTTCGATGTATTTTGCGCAGAATGAGCTGTATCACAGCAGCCTGAGCTTCCGTCCGGGTGAATCGCTCCTGAAGATCGACCGGAAGTGTTCGGGCTCGAGACGCGCGATCATCCATCAGCGCCGCTGCCTGGTTCCGGACCGAGGCGGGGAGCTTTCGATGCATGTGATCATCGACCGCTTCAGTGTCGAAGCGTTCCTTAACGATGGAGAACAGGTTATGTCAGCCGTCGTGATGACCGATCCGTCCGCACGGAACATTTCGTTCCATGCGATCGGAGAGGCCGAGATCGATGTCGTGAAATATGATCTTTGCCTGGATGAAGAATAAAACGGGAGAAAACAGATGAAAACGATGGATGTGACGGCGCTTGGCGAGCTTTTGATCGATTTTACCGAAAGCGGACTCAGTGAGCAGGGCAATACGCTGTTGGAAGCGAACCCGGGCGGCGCGCCGTGCAATGTGCTGGCGATGCTGACAAGGCTGGGACGGAAAACCGCCTTTATCGGAAAGGTCGGCAATGATTCTTTTGGCAAGCTTCTCAAGTCGGTGGTGGAGTCGGCCGGCATCGATACGCGGAATCTTAAGATGGATGATCAGGTTCATACCACGCTGGCTTTTGTT
The DNA here is from genome assembly GCA_946630765.1 of uncultured Lachnospiraceae bacterium. The sequence goes on from CAMOZF010000189.1 coordinate 2,759, forward strand.
CATAAAACACCAAGCGGTGACCGTGATTTTTCCTTCTACCGCAATCCGGGCGCGGATATGATGCTGCGCGCGGACGAGGTGATGGAAGAGCTGATTGCGTCTTCCAGGATCTTCCATTTCGGTTCGCTCTCGATGACCAATGAGCCGGTTCGCGAGGCGACGCGGAAAGCGATCGAGCTGGCAGAAAAGCACGGATGCACGATCACCTTTGACCCGAATCTGCGCGAGCCGTTGTGGGGAAGCCTCGACGAGGCCAGGGAGCAGATCGCTTACGGAATGGCGCACTGCGATGTCATGAAGATCTCCGACAACGAGATCCAGTGGTTCACCGGAGAAGAGGATTTTGACCGCGGCATCGAGAAGCTGCAGAAAACCTACGGGATTCCGCTGATCCTGCTCTCCAAGGGAAAGGACGGCAGCAGCGCGTATTATAAGGGAATGCGCGTCGATGCAGAGGCTTTCCTGCAGGAAAACACGGTCGAAACGACCGGCGCCGGGGATACCTTCTGCGCCTGCGTTCTCAACACGGTCCTCGAAAAGGGGCTGGAAAACCTGACGGCGGAGGATCTTAAGACGATGCTGGTGTTTGCCAACGCCGCGGCTTCCATTATCACGACCCGAAAAGGCGCACTGCGTGTCATGCCGGAGAGAGAAGAAGTCGAAGCGCTGATCGCAGAGCGGATGTAACAGATAAATACACGGAAAATCAGAAACCGACTCCTTGACGGGAGCCGGTTTCTTTTTTTAGTTCTCTTCTTCGTCGTCTGCTTTCAGCAGTTCCTTCAGCATCTGCTTTTTGTGGGTCATGAAGCCGAGCGTGACGATGTAGCTCGAGGTGTCTTCGTATTCACAGGGGTGAATGAGGCCTTCGTCGAAGGTGAGGATCTCGGAATTCGGGATCCCGAGCAGGATCGGGGAGTGCGTCACGATGATGAACTGCGCGCCTTTCTCAGCGCAGCGGTGGATCTCGGAGAGAAGGACGAGCTGGCGCTGCGGCGAGAATGCGGCCTCCGGCTCGTCCATGAGATAGACGCCGTTTCCGTGGAAATACCGCTGGATCGTCGCAAGAAAGCCCTCGCCGTGCGACTTTTCATGCAGGCGCAGGGAAGGATGCCCAGGATCGGCGTAATCCATCTCCTTCGTAGCCACATTGTAGAAGCTCTCCGCACGCAGAAAATACCCGTACTTCGGCATGTGAACACCGCGGGAGAGGCGCATGGCCCGGTAGAGGTCGGAGTGGGAATCGTAGGTTGAAAAGTTGTAATACTTCGTCCCGCCCTCCGCGTTAAAGCCCAGGCTGAGTGCGAGCGCCTCGAGGAGGGTGGATTTCCCGGTTCCGTTCTCGCCGACAAAAAACGTGATCGGTTTGTGGAAGGTGAGCTGAGTGAGAGGTTTCGCACTGCCCGCGGGATTGACGAAGAGATCGCTTCGAGAGCGGCCGCTCAAGGCCGGAATGGCGCGCAGATAGCTTGTTTCGGGAATTTTGGACCAGTCGATCGAGGCCGCGCGGATAAACAAGTCTTTCTCTTTTTGGGTTGGCATCGGGGTTGCTCCTGTCATCGAGCGAAAAATGGGTTTCGGATGAATATGAAATTACTATAAACGCTGCACAGGAATTCTTCAAGTCTGCGATTTGGCAGGCAGTGCAAAATGCGTTATAATTTACGCAGCAAACCATGGGTTTGACAAGAATCCTTGCACACGCCATAATTACCCATACATAAAGCAGTTGGGATGC
>CAMOZF010000190.1 GCA_946630765.1 uncultured Lachnospiraceae bacterium
TGTGGCGCCGCTGGTGGTTCTTTTCTACTATGCGTTCACCAACGGCCAGGGGCAGTTCACCCTGGAGAATCTGACCGGCTTTTTCACGGATCCGAATACGATCGGCACCCTGTTCTACAGCTTCGCGATCGCGATCGTGACCACGCTTGTGTGCCTTCTGATCGCGTACCCTGTGGCCTATGTACTTGCGACCAGCAGCCTGTCGAAAAAGGGCGTGATCATCATGATCTTCGTGCTTCCGATGTGGATTAATTTTTCCCTGCGGATCACGGCGCTGAAGGAAATCCTGACCGTGATCGAAGGGAATCTTGCGTTTTATCCCTTCCTGAATTCCGTGATCGGCATGTCCTATGACTTCCTCCCCTTCATGATCCTGCCGATCTACAACACGATCGTGAAGCTGGACGGCTCGCTGATCGAGGCCGCAAGAGATCTCGGCGCCGACGGAAAAAGGGCCTTCCTGCGGGTGACGCTTCCCTTATCGGTCCCCGGTATTGTCAGCGGCGTTTCGATGGTGTTCCTGCCGGCAATGACCAACTATGTTGTGCTTGATATGCTCTATAACAGCACCTATATCATGGGCAGCCTGATCGGCTCGTATTTCTCGGCCTACAACTGGCACGGCGGCTCAATGATCGCACTGATCCTTCTGGGCATCATCGTCATTTTTTCACTGCTCACGAACGGAATGGATAAGGAAGACGCAAGAGCGGGAGGTGCACTGTTATGACAAAGAAAATTATACGCGGCCTGATTCCCGCAGCGGCGCTGGTATTTTTGTATGCACCGATCCTGATCCTCGCGGTTTACAGCTTCACGGACGCGACCCAGATCGGCGCGATCCGCGGCTTTACGCTGAAAAACTATGTGACGCTTTTCACGACGGAAGAGCTTCGCAGCATGATTATCGGGACGATCCTTCTCGCGCTGGCATCGGCGCTTCTTGCGACGCTTTTCGGGACGCTCGGCGCAATCGGCTCCTTCTACTCGAGAAAGCATGTTGCCTCCGCGGTTTCGACGGTGAACCAGATTCCCGTCATCAATGCGGATGTCGTGACCGGCTTCTCGCTGTGCATCCTTCTCGTGGTCGTTCTCGGCATCAAGAAGGACACCTACCTGCCGCTTCTTTTCGGCCATGTGACGCTCAGCGCGCCCTTCGTGTTCCTTTCAGTCATGCCGAAGCTGAAGCAGATGGATTCGTCGCTGTATGAAGCGGCGCTGGACCTCGGGGCAACGCCCGCGTCCGCTCTTTTCAGAGTCGTGCTGCCGCAGATTTTCCCGGGCATGGTTTCCGGCTTTTCCCTGGCGGTCACCCTGTCGCTGGATGATTACTTTATCGCAACCTACACGAAGCCTGCGACCTTTGATACGATCAGCACCTATGTCGTCAACGCGACGAAGGGCTCGCAGACCGCGATCAAGACGGCCCTGTGGGCGCTGTCCACGCTGATCTTTGTGATCGTCATCCTGATCGTTGTGGGCATGAGTGTGAAATCCTCCCGTGAGGAGGCAGAGAAGCGCAGAAAGGAGGCTGCAAGATGAAAAAAATCCTGAGTATCCTCCTTGCCGCAGCGCTTCTGATGCTTTCCGCCGCGAACGGCTTTTTCGGACAGGCGGCGCCTGAAAATGTCTACGCCGACGATGACGTGACCGTCCTTCGGATCTGCAGCTGGGAGGAGTATATCGACCTCGGCGACTGGGACGAAGAGGAAACGATCGACCTGGAGAGCGGCGACATTATCGGCGAAAACAGCATGGTCGAGGACTTTGAAGCCTGGTACGAAGAAACCTACGGGAAAAAGGTCATCGTCGAATACTCCACCTTCGGCACGAACGAAGATCTGTACAACATGCTGACACTGGGCGACGTCTATGATCTGGTGTGCCCCTCGGAGTACATGATCATGAAGCTGATGGCCGAGGACCGGGTGCAGCCGCTGTCGGAGGAATTTTTCGACACGGAAAATGAACTGAACTACTATATCAACGGCGTGTCTCCCTACATTCGGAACATTTTCGAGACCCATGACATCAACGGCGTGAGCTGGGACAAATGCGCCGCCGGCTATATGTGGGGCGTGACCGGCTTTGTCTATAACCCGGAAGAAATGCCCAGAGAGGATGCCGAAACCTGGCACCTGATGGAAAATCGCGACTACAACCGGCAGATCACGGTGAAGGACAATGTCCGCGACACCTATTTTGCGGCGGTCGGCGCGATGAAGTCGGATCTTCTGACGTCGGAGGCCTTCATCTCGGATCCGGACTATACGATGAAGCTTCAGGAGGAAATGAATGACGTGTCGCAGGAGACGATAGATCAGGCGCAGGCCTATCTTCAGGGGTTGAAGGATAATCTGTACTCCTTTGAGACGGACTCCGGAAAAGCGGACATGATTACCGGCAAAGTCGTCGCCAACTATCAGTGGTCCGGCGACGCCGTGTATACGATGGATCAGGCGGAAGAGGACGAGTACTATCTGAATTTCGCGGTGCCCAGAGAATGCACGAATATCTACTTCGACGGCTGGGTCATGCTGAAAAGCGGTATTTCCGAGGATCCCGCGAAGCAGGAGGCGGCGGAGGCATTTATCAACTTCGTGTCGCGCCCCGACAACGTGATCCGGAATATGTACTACATCGGATACACCTCGACCATTTCCGGCGGAGAAGACGACAGAATCTTCGAATATCTGGACTGGACCTACGGCGCGGAAGAGGACGAAGAGGAGGTCGTGGACTATCCGGTCGGCTACTTCTTCAGCGGGGACGCGGAGGATGAAGACTTTATTCTCACAGTGCCTGAGGAGCAGCTCGGAAGACAGCTCTATGCGCAGTACCCGACGGACGACGTGATCCGGCGCGCCTCCATCATGGAGTATTTCAATCAGGAGAAGAGCGAGCACATCAACCGGATGTGGATCAATGTGCGCTGCTTCAACATCAAAAAAGTGCCCGTGCCGGTGTGGATTGTGCTTGGCGTCGTACTCGCAACTGCGGGGGTATTTGCGGTGGTGCGGAAGAGAAGAGCGTACTGATTTCCTTTCCTGAGAAGAAAATGAGTTTTTTTAAAGGACATACTTTCGTATGTCCTTTTTTTGTGCTATACTGGACACATGATCAAGAAAAGAACACTGAAATTCCTCATCACTTTAGCGTCGGTCATTGTGCTGACCGCGCTTCTGATCCTTCCGGCCCCGGCGGAGCGCTACGTTGCGCTTCTGTGCCCCGGCCTGTTTCTGTCGATCCTGACGGGCATTACCTGCGGCGTCTTTCCGGCGATCCTGACGGGAATGCTTCCGCCGGTTCTTGCGGCAGTCCTTCGGGATTTCGGGCTTTCGGGGATCAGCTGGCAGATCCTCTGCGATTCGGCAGTCAACACGCTGTCCGGCGTCATGGCCGCGATCGTGTATTACCGGCTGAAGACCTCGGTGGGCGCAGTGATTTCCGGAATTCTTCTTGGGAGGATTGTTTTCGGTGTCCTTTTTCTCGTGTTCCGGCATCTCGAGGGCGCGACCTATACGCTTAGGCTGTTTGCCGAAGACGCGTTTCGAAATGTCTGGGCCGGGCTTCTTCTTTCGACAGTGCTGATCCCTGTGCTGATACGGGTTTTCCGCCGCTACGGTCTGATGAAGCTCCTTCGGGAAGAAAAGATGAATGTTTAGATTCAGAGGTGACTGACTATGGGTAAGGTGACTATCCTGGAATCCACGACCAGAAACCCGATCTCGCTGATGGGTGAGCGGGCAGGTGTCTGCTGGGGTTCCGATATAACGGATGCAAAGAAAAATTACAAACGCGGACTGGACTGCCTCAGCTCGGGCCACGGCCGGGTGCTGGAATTTGTCAATGTGGAAATGGTGCTTTCGGGCTATTCTGCCCGCGTCATCCGCGAGTGGTATACACATCTCGGGGGCGCGCCGACGCGTCTTCAGGCAAGCACGCGCTATATCAATTACGAGAATTTCGAATATATTGTACCGCCGAAGGTCGCAAAAAACGAAGCGGCGAAGGCCCTGTATGAGGAGACGATGAAGAAGATCACGGAAGCGGCTCAGACACTCGAGCAGGAGCTTGGCATCCCCAGAGAAGACGCGGCACTTCTTCTTCCTCTCGGCATGACAACGACGATTGTCGACAAGCGGAATGTCCGAAATCTTATCGATATGAGCCACCAGCGTCTCTGCACCCGCGCCTACTGGGAATACCGGGAGCTGATGCGGGACATTATGGAAGCGCTCTCGGCCGTTTCGGAGGAATGGGCGGAGCTCGTGTCCAAATACTTCGTCCCCAAGTGCGAGCTGACAGGCTTCTGCCCGGAGAAGAAAAGCTGCGGCAGACGGCCGAAAAAGACAGAGGGCTGAGGAAGCTTTGACGGGACATTTTCACAGGGTGACAAACCGGACAGAACGCGCCGGTTCGTTATAAATTACTGGAAGGAGAAACTATATGGGTGAAGTTTGGCAAACGATCGCTTCGTGGGCGATGAATACC
>CAMOZF010000191.1 GCA_946630765.1 uncultured Lachnospiraceae bacterium
TCGGTGCGCTGACGCTGACGGATATCGCGGAGGAGCTGATGAAGCCCGGCCGCGACCCAAGAGAAGCCCTGCCGGCCCCGATCTTCCGCACCGATCTTTTGGATATTTCGGATCTGCGTCCCGGCATGATTCTCCAGGGAACCGTTCGGAACGTCATTGATTTCGGCGCCTTTGTGGATATCGGCGTTCATCAGGACGGACTCGTGCACATTTCGGAGATCTCGGACCGCTTCATCCGTCACCCGAAGGAAGTCCTCTCCGTCGGCGACGAGGTCCGCGTCGTGATCCTCGATATCGATCAGAAGAAAAACCGTATCTCGCTTTCCATCAAGCAGGCACAGTAAGCATAAAAAAGGAAGCCCCGCCTTCTGGCAGGACTTCCTTTTTTTATGCTTATGCGTTCTTTTCTTTTCTTCTCTGCACTTTCCTGTAATTTCGTTCCGCGAGCTCATCCTTCAGCACATGTCCCGAGCACAGACTCATGAGCACAAAGGACCATAACGCATAGACCGAGGAACTGACCACGATGACTTCATAGAAGAAGAACGAGGCCGCGATCATCAGAAAGGTCAGGGAAAACAGCACGATCTTCTGATCTCTGGATCTCAGGAAGTAAATGATGCTGTAAACGATCATGGCTATCAGAGAGCCGAGCCCGACAATGCCGGTTTCCATGAATGTGTGTACATACTGGCAGTCAATCGCTTCCCGGAAAACTGCACCCTCCGCTGTAGCAAGCCATTTCAATGCAGACCCATTTCCCATACCGATCCAGATGTTTTTCTGCCAGGTTGAGAGGACGTAGGCAGTTCCGTTCTGAATGGTAAACAGGCGATTGCTGACAGAGCCATTGCTTGGATCGACCCCGGTAATCATTCGTATTCTGATCAGGCGAATCACTTCCTGAACATTTTTTCTGAAGATGATTATCAGAAATACCGCAACAAGCAGTACAGCCGCTGATGAGATTATATGAACCGGCAGGATTCTGATCTTTTTCGAATCTTCCTTTCTCTTACGGATCAATTCAGCGATTCCGTAAATCAAAAGTCCTAAAACGCCCAGAGCAAAGGCACCCCAGATACACCTTGTATATGTCAGCACAATAGCCAGCAAATAAAGCGCCCCGTAAATCAGATTGATAATCAGCTTCTTCTCCGGAAAGAAAAACAGGCTGAAAAAAGCAAGCAGCAGGTAACAGCCGAAATAATGCCGGTATTCGAAAAGCGAGATGATTGCATGTGTCCAGATATCTTCTGACGGGAACGGCGTCCCTACCTTCAGGAATCGGAAAATATCAATCCCGGAGATCTGCTGAAACAGTCCGATCAGGACCAGGATGCCCACCATGATCCGAAACATCGGGAAGAACTTCTTATAGTCCATATAGCGGGTCAGCGTAAACAGGATGAAGGTAAAGGAAATCTGCGTTTCGACAATATACATGTCCCGCTCATGCTCGATGAAAATCGTGGACAGAAGGCCCGCAAGGCAGTATATCACCCAGCAGATCATCATCGGACTGTGGATAAAGTCCGACAGGAGCTTCCGAAACTGCAGTACCGCAAGGAAGATACAGATCAGGAGGTAGACAATGATGACGCCGGTTTTGATCTTGACATAGCTTCCTACCGTAATCAGCAGCATGAAAAGGATCACCAGAAGATCTGTGACCCACGGAAGTGCTTTCTGCAGTTTTTCATTGCTGTTCAGTTTCTCTATCATTTTCCAGTCCCGGGGAGTTCCCCTGTTTGCCGAACTTTATAACTCAGACAGACGTCTGTAACTATGCTATCTTACCATCCCGCAGGAAATCCGTCAAGAGGGATGGTCAGGCCGCGCCAAGAAGCAGGCCGATGATGCGCACAAGGAAGGCTGCAATCCAGGCCAGAAGGCACTGCCAGATGACGACGCCGATCGCGTATTTTGCGCCAAGCTCACGGCGGATCGAGGTCACGGCTGCGACACAGGGGGTATACAGAAGCGAGAACACAAGAAGACTGGCCGCGCGAAGCGGGCTCAGCGCCGCCGTGACGCCCTCCGTAAAAAGCACCTGCAGGGTCGCCACCACGCTTTCCTTGGCCATGAAGCCGCTGATCAGGGAGGTCAGAATCCGCCAGTCTCCAAGCCCGATCGGCTGAAGCATCGGCGACAGCCAGCCGGCCACGACAGCGAGGATGCTCCGGCTCTGTTCCTCCTCCGGAAGCAGATTGAAGCGCAGATCAAAGCTCTGCAGCAGCCAGACCACGATCGTCGCGATCAGAATGATCGTAAACGCACGCTTCAGGAAATCTCCGGCCTTCTCCCAGAGAAGATGCAGGACATTTTTCGGGCCGGGCAGCCGGTAGTTCGGAAGCTCCATGACAAAGGGCGCCGCCTTTCCCTTAAATGCTGTTTTTTTCATCAGAAGCGCCGCGAGTATTCCGACAACGATTCCGAGCACATAAAGTCCGATCATGATCAGCGCGCGGTATCTGGCGAAAAAGGCGTTGACAAAGAAGGTGTAAATCGGCAGCTTCGCGGTACAGCTCATAAACGGCGTCAGAAGAATGGTCATCCGCCTGTCGCGCTCCGACGGGAGCGTCCTTGTCGACATGACCGCCGGCACCGTGCAGCCGAAACCGATCAGCATCGGAACAATGCTCCGGCCGGACAGTCCGATTTTCCGAAGAAGCTTGTCCATCACGAAAGCGACCCGCGCGATATATCCGCTGTCTTCCAGCATGGACAGGAAGAAAAACAGCGTGACAATAATCGGAAGGAAGCTGAGTACGCTGCCTACACCCGAGAAAATGCCCTTGGTGATCAGATTATGCAGGGCGAGGTTCACATTTGCCGCAGTGAGCGCCCGGTCTACGGCACCAGTCAGGGCTTCGATCCCCATTTCCAGAAGATCCTGAAGGAATTTGCCGATCACATTGAAGGTCAGGAAGAAAACCAGCCCCATGATCAGGATAAATACCGGGATCGCCGTGTATTTTCCGGTCAGGATCCGGTCGATCTTCTCGGAGCGCTTTCTCTCCAGACTGATTTCCGGCTTCCGTACGGTTTCCTGACACACCTTGCCGATGAAGGAAAAGCGCATATCCGCCATGGCCGCGCTCCGGTCCAGCCCCCGCTCCCGCTCCATCTGCAGAATAATGTGCTCGACCGTCTCCTGCTCATTCTGATCCAGTTTGAGCCGGGAAAGCAGCTGCTCATCCCCCTCGATCAGCTTGCTTGCCGCAAAGCGGACAGGGATTCCCGCGGCATCCGCATGATCCTGGATCAGGTGAATGATCGCGTGAATACAGCGGTGAACCGCGCCGCCGTGATCATTTTCGTCACAGAAATCCTGCCGGAGCGGCTTCTCCTGATATTTGGCCACATGCACCGCATGATCGACAAGCTCCTGCACACCTTCATTTTTGCTTGCAGAGATCGGGATCACCGGTACGCCGAGCTCTGTCTCCATCCGGTTGATGTCCACAGAACCGCCGTTTCCCGTGACCTCGTCCATCATGTTCAGCGCGACAACCATCGGCACGCCCATTTCCAGAAGCTGCATCGTCAGATACAGATTCCGCTCGATATTGGTTGCGTCGACGATATTGATGATTCCCTTGGGATGCTCATCCAGAACGAAATTTCTGGAAACAATCTCCTCACTGCTGTAGGGCGACATGGAATAAATGCCCGGAAGATCCGTGACGACGGTTTCCGGATGGCCCTTGATCTGTCCGTCTTTTCGATCCACCGTCACGCCGGGAAAATTCCCGACGTGCTGGTTTGCGCCGGTCAGCTGATTGAAAAGCGTCGTTTTTCCGCTGTTCTGATTGCCGACAAGCGCAAAGCTGATAACCGTGCCCTCGGGAAGCGGTGTTCCGGAGCCCTTCGGGTGAAATTTGCCGCCCTCTCCGAGGCCCGGATGCGGCACTTTCTGCCAGGGCTTTGCGCTTTCCTTTTTCCCGGACGTCTCCGGCAGCAGCTCCGCTTCAATTTCGGACGCTTCCGAAAGCCGGAGCATCAGTTTATAGCCGTGGATCAGAATTTCCAGCGGATCGCCCATCGGCGCGTACTTGACAACACACACTTCGGCCCCGGGTATCACGCCCATGTCGAGAAAATGCTGCCGAAGCGCGCCGTCGCCGCCGACGCTTCTGATCACTGCCCGTTTTCCTATTTCAAGATCACTGATTGTCATTATAACTACTCTTCTCTGTTTTTATGATTTCGAAGCTCTCCTGCTCTCCACGCGGATCCGGCCTTTATGAATGCTCTCTCTGAAGAAGTCCTTCACCGAGCAGCCGGCGCGGCCGGAGCTTGCGCAGGCACAGGCGCAGGCACAGGAGCTCGCACAGGCGCAGGCACAGGAGGAATGCGCACAGGACGAGCGGGAAGACCGCGAGGAACTCGAGCTGCTGTGGGAGCGGCCGGTTGACGAATGCCGCACCGGAACATTCACAACATGGACCATAATGTAGGTGTTCGGCGAGCTGCCGTAGCGG
>CAMOZF010000192.1 GCA_946630765.1 uncultured Lachnospiraceae bacterium
CCATCAGGGATCTTCCTCTCCCGGATACCGAAAAACTCACCGTTCTCATCGAAGTGATCGACGGCAGTCCGGAACTTGAGGAGCTGATCCTGAAATAAAACAGCGTACGCTCCGATACATGCCATAAAAGACCTGCCGCACCAGCAGATGATATCTGTGATATCCTGACTGATGCGGCAGGTTCTTTATGACTGCTGCTTTTTCATATAGCTGTCGAAGAATTCCGACAGGGTCATATTGCCGGGCATTTCGCGCCCGATTTTCTGCATGCTGTAATCCGTGTACTGGATGAATTCCATCCGGTTTCCGTCCGGATCCTGCAGCCACATCGCGAAGGTCCGGTCGATATTGGGCATCGGCGGATGGACAACGGAGTCTTTGCCGCCTTTTTCCAATACCTCCTCGTAGAATTTCTGCACGTCGTCGACCGTATGCGCAAAGTGCGTGAAATTCAGGTCCCGGTGCTCCTCCGGCACATGGGGGACGGTCGCATCCAGCGTATTGAAAAGCTCGACAAACTGTCCCGGTGCGTCCTGAAATTCCATGTAGACAATCCATTTCACGTCCTTCACGGACTCCAGATACGCAAGCCTTTCCTTCGGCATGCTGTTCCGACGCTCTTCATTGTCCGGAATCATATCGCCGTAGTAAATCGTGAATTTTTCTTTGCAGTTCAGGAAGGTTTCATACCATCTGATCGACTTCTCGAGATCTTTACAGTTGAAGCCGAGGTGCATATTGGGGGTAATGATCATGGGGCTCCTTTCTCAACACGTTCTGAGCGCGCTCTCTTCTCCGTCCGTCGGTACCGAAAGCGGAAGACTCCGCGTGCAGGTCGAAGCGACGACGCATTTCTTTCCGTCGTTTTGGTCGGACTCAAACATCCGCTCCTCGATCTCCAGAACGTGCAGGCATCTCTCGCCGCTGACCCGGGGCTCTCTTCCCTCAATCTTCGCCCAGACCATGTCCGCCAGGCCGACGCCGCGGCTGTTCGTCTTGAAGGCGTACGGATCGTCAATCACTTTCCGCTGCGGCTTGTCGGAATTCGCGTAGTCCGTATTATTCTCGTAAATGCTGATCTCGCCGTTGAACCAGTCGGGGCAGGCAAGATACAGAATGCCCTTATTGCCGTAGATTGCAAAATAGGTCTGGTCAAAGAAGCAGCTGTCGCAGTTGATCGAAAGGGTGCCCGTGACGCCGCTTTCCATCTCGAGGATCGAGTAGACCTGGCTCTCGTTCGGGGTCTCGACGATCTCGCCCTTCGTTTTTGACGGCGGGAAATTGTCGATGTGGCGCTGGTAAGGCGCCTTGATATCGGCGGAAACCTTTGCGACCGGTCCGAGAAGGTTGATGAGCACCGTCAGGTAGTAGCAGACATAGTCGTGAATGAGTCCGCCGCCCGGACGGTTCATATAACGCATCGCGGGAAGCATTTTGTCATTGTCGCGGTTTCCGACCATCGCAAAGGAGGTGATCCTTCCGAGTCTGCCGCTGTCGATGATCCGGCGCGCATTCTGCACCCAGCTTGCAAAGAAAGTGTCCGGCGCGGAACCGATCATGAGGTTCTTCTCTTCGGCAAGCATCACGAGTTCCTGTGCTTCGATGATATTCATCGTGAAGGTCTTCTCGGTATAGACGTGCTTTCCGGCTTCCAGGGCGCGCTTCATGATCTCATAATGCACGCTCGGCGGCGTCAGGTTCAGGATGATCTCGATCTCCGGGTCCGCCATCAGTTCGTCCACCGTGCAGGCCCTGACACCGTACTGGTCCGCGACTTCCTTCGCCTTATCGATATTTCTGTCCGCGACCGCCGCAAGCTCGACAACCGAGAAGCGCTTCGCGATATTTTCAATATAGATCCGGCAGATCATGCCGGTTCCGACAACACCGACCTTCATCGGGGGTATGCTGTGTTCACTCATACCGGGTTCCTTCCTTTCCGTATTTTTCATTTCTGCAGGCGCTGGTTTTTTTCTCTTCTTTGCTCCGCTTTCTGCCATCGTCCCTCACTCCTCAAATCCGTTCGCGCGCGTCACTTCGCTGTACCACTTCGCGCTCTTTTTCGGGATGCGCTCTTCGGTCTCATACTCGGTGTAATACAGGCCGTAGCGCGCACAGTAGCCGGCGGACCACTCGAAATTGTCCATCAGGGACCAGAGATAATATCCCCTGAGGTCAATGCCTTCTTCAACTGCCTTGTGCGCAAAATGCAGCATTGATTTCACATAGTCGATCCGGCGGTCGTCCTGAAGGTTCGCTTCCTTTCCTTCGTTGTCGTCATAGGGAAGACCGTTCTCCGTGATGTAGATCGGAATATCCAGATGGTATTTGTCGACCAGCATGTGCAGGACATCAAGAAGCGCTTCCGGATGGCTCTCCGGGCGGTCCTGATAGTTGCCGCCTTCCTTCCGCGCCTTCTGCATCTCACGCATCTTCTCTGCGTTGTCAATGAGGCCGTTGTAGAAATTCAGGCCGTAGAAATCGAGCGGCTGTTTGATCGTTTCAAAGTCGCCCTCTTCCGTCTTCGGCATCAGGTCATTTTCTTCAAAATACGCGAGCAGATCCTTCGAGTATCCGCCGAGGAACAGAGGATGCAGGAACATGCCGTAGCCGCGGATCTCGTTACTGACACGAGCCATTTCCTCGTCCTCCGCATTGCCCGGACGCCCCGGATAGTGGCGCCAGATATCGACAACAATGCCGATCTTCGCGGTCTTGAAGTTATAGCTTCTGAAAAGCTTTACCGCCTCGCCATGGCAGAGCAAAAGGTGATGCAGCGCCTGGCGGGCATATTTTTCATTGTGAAGACCGGGTGCGAAGAAGCCCGCGCCGTAGCCGACGTAAGTCGCGATCGGCTCGTTGAAGGTTACCCAGAAGTCCACGTCATCGCCGAAATTATCGAGAAGCACCTTCGCGTATTCGGTGAACCATTTCACGATCTCACGGTTTCCGAAGCCGCCCTGAAGCTGCAGCTGATACGGCAGGTCCCAGTGGTACATCGTCGCATTCGGCTTGATGCCGTTCTTTTTCAGAAGCTCAATCAGCTTCCGGTAGTAGGCGATTCCGGCTTCATTGACCTTGCCCGTGCCGTCCGGCAGGATCCGCGACCAGGAGAAGGAAAAGCGGTAGGAATTCACGCCCAGCTCCCGAAGCATCTCCACATCGCGCTCCACGAGATGATAGGAATCACAGGCCTTGTCCGGCCGTCCGCCGTTCTTGATCGCGCCGGGGATTCCGGCAAATACATCCCAGATCGACAGGCCTCTGCCGTCTTCGTACGCGCCGCCCTCGATCTGCGCCGCCGCCGTCGCAACACCCCAGGTAAAGTTCTCAGGGAATTTCAGAAACATCGCTTTTTCCTCCTTCAATCATACTTTGTTTTGTATGATATAATTATAAAATACGGCTCCGTCTCCCGCAATATAAGTATCGTGGTATTCCTGTAAGGATAATTAGAACAATATGAGCATCTTCGTAATCACCGAAAAAATCTATGAAATAATGCATTTCCCCCGACGTTTATCTGTGAATATACACCCTGGTCATTTCCGGCTCGTCATCTCCCTGGACCATACACAGGAATTCCCAGCCGTAACGCTCATAGAAACCGACATGGTCCGTCACGAGGTACAGCGGTGTGACGCCCTTCTTCCGCATGTCCTCGACGGTCAGATTCAGGAGCCGCCCCGCGATTCCCTGTCCCCGGTAAGCTTCCTCCGTATAAACCGCGCAGACATTTGGCGCGAGATCCTTCCGATCATGAAAGTCATTTTCAATGACGCCCATGCCGCCGATGATCCGGTCACCGTGAAGGCACAGATACCAGCCATAATCAGTTTCCCCGGAGAGATTTGCCCGCATGCAGTCAAGATACGCCTCCTTTGGGACGCCCCATTTCTGATGGAACCATTCTGCGGCTGTTTCCGCGAGTTCCGGCCGTTCCTTTAATGTAATAAACTGATATTCACTCCTCATTGTTCTATCCCTTCCTCTCTGTCAAACGCAATCTCTTTCAGTCCGTTCGCATTCAGACGGCAGACCTTATCACAGACTTCGGAAATATACTTCCGGTCATGGGAGACGCTGATGATCGCGCCCGGGAACTTCTGCAGAATTCCGCGCACCTCCGGCCCGGAAAGCGGCGAAAAGTTTCTCGTGGGCTCGTCGAGCACGAGAACATCCGCTTCTGTCAGGCTGATCTTCAGAAGCAAGAGCTTTGCCTTCTGCCCGCCGGAAAGCTCCCGGATCGGATGGAACATCTCGTCTTTCGTATATTTCATCGCGCCAAGATAGGTCCGCACTGCCGTCACATCGTCCTTCTTCCCGGACGGCGCCAGATACTCGACCGGCGTCAGATCATACGGCAGGATTTCCTCATAATTCTGGGACATATAGCAGGCCGAAAGGTCCGGCCGGGAAAGCAGTTCCTCTGCAATCTTCCGGATCAGCGTCGTCTT
>CAMOZF010000193.1 GCA_946630765.1 uncultured Lachnospiraceae bacterium
TTCCCGCGCCCAGGCGCCCGCGAGATACAGCATCGCGCGGATCATCTGGCTCGAGCCTTCGGTCCCGTAAAATGTCGCCTGCGTCCCGAAAAGCGCCGAAGCATTCTGCTCGCTTTCGCGGATGATCCCGGAAGCTTCATACAGCGCATCCGCCCCGGCGATTTCCGTGATGTCCAGATCCTCCGGGCCGAGAAAACTCCGCCCCTTATGCCCGGGCATGTGCATGCGAATCATTCCGGAATCCCTGTATTTTCGGACAAAATCGCAGATCGGCGCCGTGATCCGGCCCATTTCTCTTCCGTCCATTTTCAACCCTTTCCTGAAGATAAGGACAGGTGCCGGTCATCCTCTGAATAACCGGCACCTGTCCTTTTATTGCCTTTTGCAGGCTGCGCGAACAGGTTTCCCTGCTTCGTCAGTCCGTAGAATAATTGTCAAAATATCCCTGGATATACACGACCGGCGTACCCTTGTCTCCGGAGCCGGAGGTCAGATCCGACAGCGAGCCGATCAGATCGGTCAGCTGCCGCGGCGTTGTGCCTTCCGAGGCCATCTTTCCAACCAGGTTCGAATCCTTCTTTTCGATCTCTGTGCGGATCGCCGCCCGAAGTTCTTCGCCCTCAAGCGATCCGAAATCATTATCCGCAAGATACTTGATCTTCAGCTCATTCGGCGTGCCCTTGAGGCCTTCGGTGTAGAAGGGCGCCACGACCGGATCGGCGAATTCCCAGATGCCGCCCACGGGATCCTTGAAGCCGCCGTCGCCGTAGACCATGACTTCGATCTTCTTGCCGGTCTTCTCCAGAATCACCTGCTGAATCTTCTCCACCAGGGGCTGTGCGTCTCTCGGGAAAAGCTTCACGCTCTCCTCGGTCGCCTTGTTGGATCCGAGAAGGCCGTAGGAAGCATTGTAGCCGCTGCCGTTCACCGGCGCATTCAGAATGTCGTCAAGACCCAGCACGCAGTCGGCGCCGGCCTCTTTGAGAAGCTTTTTCGTGTGCGGCAGCGTATGAATGTCGCAGGCCAGCACGGTCTTCGTGTGCTCCAGGATCACGCGGGGATCATTTGCGAAAATGATCTCGCACTCCGCGCCTTCTTCCTCGATCAGCTTCTGATAATAGTCCACATAGTCCACACCTGTGAAAAGGTGCACGCGGTAGCCGAAAAGCTCGCGGTAACGCTTCAGATCCAGCACGTCGCTGTAGGGATCGACCGGAAGATTATCCAGCACCTCATCGTCCACCAGATGGTTGCCGACCTCGTCGGCCGGATACGAAAGCTGCAGAACAACCTTTTTTACGCCGCGCGCAATGCCGCGAAGACAGATCGCAAAACGGTTTCTCGAAAGGATCGGAAAAACGACGCCGACCGTCTCTCCGCCGGTTTTCGCGCGGACATCGGCCGCAATATCGTCAACCTTCGCATAATTGCCCTGCGCCCTTGCCACAATCGCCTCGGTCATGCAGAGGATGTCGCGGTCTCTTAAACGGAAGCCCCATTCCTGATCCTCGGCCGCACTGAGTACGGACTCGGTAACGACCTTGCAGATGTCGTCGCCTTCACGGATGATCGGTGTGCGGATACCTCTTGAAACAGTTCCTACCAAACGTGCCATATTGATTCCTCCGGATTTTTATGCTGTTCAGCTCCCGGATAAAACGTCAAAATCACGGATGGGACGCTTGCGTTCCAGACTGATTATTGACTGTTTTATCCGAGGAGGTCTAGAGGCGAAGCCTCTCTGACCTCCTAAATGAGAAATGCGAAGCATTTCGAATGGGGTGCTGAATAGTTTCTGATTTTAAATAATATTATCCAGGGTTCCTGAACAATAGTATTATAACGAAAACCCGATACCATTGCAAGAAAAAATTACGCCGCCCTCCGTAGAAGATGCGCCGCATTTTCGTGTATTTATCAGACAAAATCTCTCAACCCGGACGCTCAGAACCTCTGTGCCTCCGGGCACACCTGGGAAGTGTCCCCTTGAGGCACAGAGGATTCTTCACTGTTTGTTGGCCGTGTCAGCCCGGACGCCAGAACACCATGCCTCCGGGGACACCTGGGAAGTGTCCCCTTGAGGCACAGAGGATTCTGAGCTGTTTGTTGGCTGTGTCATCCCGAGCGGCTTCACTCTTACGGCCTCCGCTCGACATGACACGTCCCGGGGCCAGCTCCCTCGAGCCTGCGCGGGTTGTCGATTCCCTCCAAGGGCGACTCCCTCGAGCCGAGGGTAATTGCGTTTCCTCTGAGGAGACTTGGTCGTCTCCTCAGAGGAAATGCAATCTCGCAGGCGAGTTGTGAGATAATCTCGCAGGCGAGTTGTGAGATAATCCCGCAGGCGAGTTATGTTCTGACCCCGCAGGCGAGTTTCGCACTGACTACGGGCGGTTCAGGGTGCCGTCGGGACGGCGGCAGTTGGTCCACTGGGGAAGGGCTTCGCTGCAGGGGAATTTCGCGGCGAGCTTCTCGTCGATGTCGATGCCGAGGCCCGGCTTGTCGTTCGGGTAGACGTAGGCGCCGCGAAGCTCCGGACAGCCCGGGAAGACTTCCTTGATGGTTTCGCTGAAGCCGGCCCACTCCTGGATGCCGAAATTCCAGCTCGAAACGTCGAGGTGCACATTTGCCGCGTGGCCGACGGGCGAGGTGTCGCCGGGGCCGTGCCAGGCGGTGCGCACACCGAAGGCTTCACAGACGACGGCCAGCTTCTTCGCGGGCGTGATGCCGCCGATCTGCGAAACATGACAGCGGATAAAGTCGATCAGGTGCTCCCGGATCAGCATCATGTACTCATTCGGGTTGTTGAAAAGCTCGCCCATCGCGATCGGAACCGTCGAATGCTGCCGCATCATCCGGAACCATTCGGGCTGCTCGGGCGCAAGCGGATCCTCGTAGAAGAAGGGACGGTACTGCTGAAGCTCCTTCGCAAGCTGGACGGCATTGATCGGGTCCAGATGCTCGTGGACATCGTGGCAGAATTCGATCTGCTCGCCGAAACGGTTGCGCATATACTCGAAAAGCTTCGTCACCGAGAGCTGGTAGCCCAGGGGATCATAGTACGCGCCGTCGCAGGCGCCCTCCGGCCGAAGAGACTCCAGATAACTGTCGCCGCGGTTTCCGCCGTAGCCGCCGTGCTGGATGCGGATGACCTGAAGGCCGTCCTCGATGTACTGCTGCACCTTGTCGCCGACCTCCTCGAGCGTCCGGCCGTCCGCGTGACGATACACGCGCGCCGCCTCCCGGACCTTGCCGCCCAGCAGGTTGTAGACGGGAGTATTCAGCATCTTGCCCTTGATGTCCCATAAGGCCTCGTCGACGCCGGAAATCGCATTATTCAGGATCGGGCCGTTTCGCCAGTACGGGGAAACCATCGCCATCTGCCAGATGTCCTCGATCCGCGAGACGTCTTTTCCGACAAGAAGCGGCTTCATATAGTTTTCAACGGCGTGCGCCACGGTTTTCCAGCGCTGCGTATAAGTCGCGCAGCCGAGGCCGTAGAGTCCGGGCTCCGAGGTCTCGACCTTCACGATGACCAGCGGAATCCGCTCCGGTGCGGTGCAGATCGGGTAAATATCCCTTATAGTTACAACATTCGCCATACTTCAGTCCTCCTTACCATGTGTAATATGACGGTTTATCCCGCCTTTTTCAGCGTATGCTGTCTGAGCCGTACAAGATAGATGATAAAAAGTGCCGCCGCTGCCGCGATGCCGACCGGATAGCCGATCGCACTGCTCAGGCGGAAGCCCTCCGGCGCCATCAGAATATAGGTCACCGACACGCCGGTCATAAAGGCGGCGGGAATTGCCGCAATCATGGTCGCGAGCGGGCTTTTGCCATTCTTTCTCAGGTAGACTGCCGCGACCCACAGGGAAATCATCGCGAGCGTCTGATTGCTCCAGGAAAAATAGCGCCAGAGCACATTGAAATCGAGCTGCGTCAGCACCGCGCTCACAAGAAGAAGTGGAATCGTCAGGATCAGGCGGTTCTTGATCTTCTTCTGATCCAGCTTCGTCCACTCCGCAAGGATCAGTCTGGCCGAACGGAAGGCCGTGTCACCGGAGGTGATCGGACAGACGACGACGCCGACAATGGCCAGAATGCCGCCGACGGTTCCGAGCATTTCCTTACTGATCTCATAGACGGTTCCGGACTGTCCGAGCGTGCTGAGCGCCTCGTTCAGCATCTTGGTACCGCCGTAGAAGGCCACGCCCGCGGCCGCCCAGATCAGGGCGATCACGGCCTCAATGATCATCGCGCCGTAGAAGACCTTACGGCCTTCCTTCTCGCTCGTGATGCATTTGGCCATCATCGGAGACTGCGTCGCATGGAAGCCCGAGATCGCGCCGCAGGCGACGGTGACAAACATGAACGGCCAGACCGGGAGATTTTCCGGGTGCAGATTCTGAAGGCTCAGCTCGGGCAGATGGTACTGCGGCAGGAACAGGAAGC
>CAMOZF010000194.1 GCA_946630765.1 uncultured Lachnospiraceae bacterium
CTCTTCAGCTTCGGCAGGCGCCTCTTCAGCTTCTTCAGCAGGTGCTTCGACAGCTGCTTCCGCATCTTCGCATTCCTTCTCGCATTCGCATGCTTTTTCTTCGTCGTCCTTGCAGTCCAGCTTCTCAAGGGTCTTCTCAGCGAAATTCCGTCCGCCGATACCAAAGGCGATTGCAGCTGCAACAGCGACTGCCGCAAGGATGATCACGAATGCCCAGAATACGATGTCCTTCGCAATACCGAGCTGCGTCAGGATCATGAAGCCTGCAACAATGTAAATCGCAATCTTCGCAAGGATCGCATAACGTCCGATGCCGTTCTTATTCATGAAGCGAGCCAGCAGCGACGCAAGCGTGATTGCCAGTGCGAGGATGATGACAGCCGCAAGAAGCTTCGGCATATAGGAAATGATTGATCCGCCGATGCCGGAAAGGATATCCAGCTTCAGGACGCTCAGTCCCTCTACGGTGAAGAATACGATGATCAGAATCTGAACAACGATACCGACAATCTTGGAAAGGACAAATTCCTTCGCTTTTCCGTCCAGCTGGTCAGAAAGCTTCTTGTCCCCACCGGTCGCCGCAATTAGTCTCGTGATGATCTGTCCGGCAAGCTTTGCCACCCATACGCCGGCGCCGAAGATCAGGATACCGATGATAATGTTCGGAATGAATCCGATCACGGTGTTGAGCATTCCGACCGCGGGATCCGAGATCGCGCTGATCTTCAGTGCCTGCAGTGCAATAATCACAACCGGAATGATGATCAGAACATAGACCACATATGCAAGCGTATTGGAAAGCTTCGCATTGTCCTTGACGTCAATGCCGGCCTTTTCCTGCAGCTTGTCGAGCTTGATCTTCTGGAAAACCGGAATGAGCAGCTCACGGATCAGCTTCGCGACAAGAAGTCCGACGGTAAGAATGATGCCGGCTGCAACGATATTCGGCACATAACCCCAGACCTTATCCAGAACATTCAGGATCGGCGCCGCAATGCTGCTCGCACCAAGCACACTGAAGATGCCCGGAACGAAAAGCAGGAATACCAGCAGATAGACAAGCTTTCCGATATAACCGGCGATCCTCGTGCCGTCTCCTTCCTTATCTGCCTTATCGATCAGGTTTTTCAGCTTGGTCTTGCTCATAAGCATCATGACGAGCTTTTTAACGATTGCTGCAACGATAAATGCCAGCGCAAGAAGAAGAAGTGCTTTGCAGACATTCAGCAGTCCCTGTCCAAACGGGCTGCTGAAAAACGAAGTAATCTTTTCCCACATGGGTTCGTACCTCCTTATATAAAGAATTTGTGTTTATTATAGTGCGAATTGAACGATAATTCAAGAGAAAATTTGCATATTTTAGATGGTTTTCACGTAAATTTTCCAAAAAGGCAAAAAAAGACCGCCGGAACTTCCGACGGTCCATGTTATAAGCTCCCGGTGGGACTCGAACCCACGACCTGCGCATTACGAATGCGCTGCTCTACCGGCTGAGCTACAGAAGCCTGCGACTTTCGTCACAAATCATTATTATACACAAGAAGCGGCTTTTGTCAAGCGATATTTCAATCCAGGAATTTTTCCGGCAGATGTACGTTGAAGCTCTTGCCGAGCGGATCACGCTCAATCTCGCGGAAATTCTCGGAGGTAATGGTCTGACGCTTGAAAGGAGTTACCGACAGGATCTTGATCAGAATCTCGGCGGATTTCTCCACGGTATGGAAAAGACCGAAGCAGTTGTCAAAGGTATCTGAGGAGCAGAACATGCCGTGATGCGCCCAGATTGCCACATTGTACTCTTCCATCAGCTTCGAGGTTTCGACGGCGATTGCTCTTCCGCCGGGAACCATCCACGGAACAACGCCGACGCCTTCCTGGAAAACGATCGGGCATTCGGTCATATTTTCCCAGAGCTCTCTTGTAAAGGTCTTGTCGTCCAGCGGAAGGATGAAGGTCAGGGCGATCAGATTCACGGGATGTCCGTGATAAATCACGCGGTGTGCACCGTTTGTGACACGCTTCTTCACTTCATGGTTCATCAGATGACTCGGAAATTCGGACGTAGGCTTTCCGCCGTTCACAAGTCCCCAGACGATCCGGTAATTTTCGCCCTTCTCGTCGATTTCAGCGATACAGATGCTGTCTTCCGGGTCGCGGATCACATTCTGGAAGAATTTGCCGGAGCCGGTTACAAGGAAATATTCTCCCGCAAGGGTCGGAACGCTCGTTCCAATCTCCGTCCAGGGTCTTTCATAAGAGAAATCCTCGCGGACAAGCTCGACTTCCTCTTCCTTGATCCGGTAGGAAGCGTTGCCGCCGTTTCTTTCATGCCATCCCTGATGCCACCCGTCATCACACATCTGAATAAACTGCTTTACAAACTTTGCCTCTAAAACTTTCATACTGCACCTCTTTTATTTATTTATAGATTACAAACAATTCTTTCTCACGGCCTGAATTCCGAAATACCGAAGGACTCGAAGACGCACTGTCTCGCTTCCTGAATGTCCGAGAAGATGCCGTCCGCGAGCATCTGAACCAGCATATTACCGATGGCCGTCGCCTCGCCGGGGCCAGCAAACACCGTGCGGCCGGTCAGCTTCGCCGTGACTTCATTCAGATAAGCCGCGTTGGAACCGCCGCCGACGACATTGATATGATCGTAGTGCTTTCCGGTAATTTCCTCGATGTCCTCTATTGTCTCTCTGTAGCAGACCGCAAGGCTGTTGTACACAACAGCCGCCAGTTCAAAGGGCGACTCCGGAATCTGCTGTCCGCTCTCCCGGCAGGCTTCACGGATTTCGGTAATCATGGATTTCGGCGCCAGGAAGCGGTTGTCCTGACAGGGAACAATCGACGGAATCTGCTCGAGCGCGGCCTTTTTGCAGAGCTCGTCGTAGCTGTATTCCATGCCCTGCGCCTTCAGCTCCTTCCGCACGCTCTGAATCATCCATAAGCCCATGATGTTTTTCAGATAACGGAAACGGTAGTCGTAGCCGCCTTCATTTGTGAAGTTCAGCTCTCTGGACTTCTCCGAGCAGTCCGGGCTCATCCGTTCAATGCCCATCAGCGACCAGGTTCCGGAAGAAATGTAGACGGTATCACCGTTTGTCGGAACCGCAAGAACCGCGGAGCCGGTGTCGTGCTCACAGGGAAGAATCACTTCACAGTTGAAGCCGACCTTTTCGGCGATCTCCGGGCTCAGAGATCCAAGTGTCGTGCCGGGTTTACTGATTTCCGGGAAGATACTTTCCGGCAGACCGAGCGTCTCAAGAAGCGCCCGATCCCAGTCCTTCGACTCCGCAAGAAGCAGCTGGCTCGTCGATGCGATCGTATATTCCACGGCCTTTTTCCCGGTCAGAAGGAAATTGAAGTAGTCGGGGATAAAAAGAAGCGTCTTCGCCGCATCCAGATATTCCGGGTGCTGCAGCTTGACCGCCATCAGCTGGTAAATCGTGTTGAAAGAGGTCTTCTGAATGCCTGTACGCGCATACAGCCGGTCCTCCGGAATCAGCTTGTAGACCTCCTGATCCACCCCGTCGGTTCTGCTGTCACGATAGCTGACAGCCGGTCCGATCATCCGGTCTTCCTGATCCAGAAGCACAAAATCCACGCCCCAGGTGTCGATGCCGAGGGATTTCGGAATCTTGCCGGCTTCTTTGCATTTCCGAAGGCCTGTGACGATCTCATTGAAAAGTTTCGCGGTATCCCAGACATAGGTCCCGTCTTCATCAATGATACCGTTTTCGAAACGGTGAATCTCCTGAAGCTTCAGCTTTCCGTCCTCCATCTCGCAGAGAATATGTCTGCCGGAGGAAGCACCGATATCAATGGCCAGATAACAGGTGTTTTCCATGAATTCACCTCCAAAATATTCTCAGGACGCTGTGCGATTAATTTTTGTAAAAAATTTCCTGCTGAGCACTTTTCCCGCCCATAATAATATCATATTTCACGAATTGCGTAAATACTAAAAAAGTGCTATTATTAAAAAATCAGGATCAGAAATCTGACTTGTTTTTCTGTTATTCTGAATAACACAAGGAGGAGCCATTATGAGTTACACAGAAGAAATTTATGCACGCGTCGTTGAAAAGAACCCGAACGAGCCCGAATTCCATCAGGCAGTCAAGGAAGTTCTGGATTCTCTTTCTGCGGTCATTGACCGGAATGAAGCACTTTACAGAAAAGAAGCTCTTCTTGAGCGTCTTGTAGAGCCGGAGCGCATCATCAGCTTCAAGGTTCCGTGGGTAGATGACAAGGGCAACGTGCAGGTCAACAAAGGCTATCGTGTTCAGTTCAACAGTGCGATCGGACCTTACAAGGGCGGTCTTCGTCTTCATCCCTCTGTCAACCAGAGCATCCTGAAGTTCCTCGGTTTCGAGCAGGTCTTCAAGAACTCTCTGACCGGTCTTCCGATCGGCGGCGGTAAAGGCGGTTCGG
>CAMOZF010000195.1 GCA_946630765.1 uncultured Lachnospiraceae bacterium
CCGTCTTGTCAAATGAAGCTTTTGTGTACTCCTGAAATTCCCCTGAAATCCATTGTGCAACTAGGACAATCTGAATATATTTTTAAGAAATTCAAAAAGCATGATTGACAAAGAATGAAAATGATTCTATACTGAAGGCAAAATCAAATTCGGAGGTTGTTCTATGGGTAAATATGTCATCAAACAGACCAAGACCGGCGCTTTCCGCTTCAATCTGAAGGCCGGCAACGGGGAGATCATCGGCACATCCGAAAATTACAGCGCACTGAAGAGCTGCGAGAACGGTATTGCCAGTGTCACGAAGAATGCGCCCGCCGCAGCAATCGAAGATCAGACCGTCGAAGGCTTCGCGAAAGAAAAACACCCGAAGTTCGAGATCTATCTGGATAAAGCCGGCGAGTTCCGTTTCCGTCTGAAAGCCTCTAACGGCGAGCCGATCCTTGCAAGTGAAGGCTACAAGTCGAAGGCAGGATGCAAGAACGGTATCGAGAGTGTCAGAAAGAACGCGGATTCCGAGACGGTTAATCTTGCCGAGGAAGCCTGATCATTCTTCAAATGACCGAAAAGAGAATGCTCCGAAAAGGCACACTGAAGTGTCCGCTTTCGGAGCATTTTCTTTACCTGTTTCTTTATTAACCGAAAATCCCTTTCTTTTCGTAGGGCGCACATTCCACAGAGAGCAGCTTATAACCGGTCTCGCCGATCACAGAAGCAAGCTTTTCTTCCGGGATCGCTTCCTCCGCGATGATTTCGGTCTTCCCTTTCTTGTGCGAAGAAGTGACCTTTTTCACCTGAAAGGCATTTCTGATCGCGTCATTGACATGGGACTCGCACATATTGCACATCATCCCGTCTACGCCAAGTGTCATTTTAACCATCTTCTTATCCTCCTCACATCCGTCTTTCTCGGACGATTATTTCCGGTTAGATCAGTATAACACGCTTTCCTGCGCTTTGCAAGTCCGATCAGACAAACTCGAGTCTTCCGAAGTCCCGAAGGGACAGGGACTGCTTCTCCATCAGATACCGCTCGAGCCCGCTCCGGTCATCCTCCGCGATCTTCACGATCGGAAGCTCGTCTTCTTTGATATCCAGAAAGGCCGCGAGGTTCTTATAAAGGTACGAGGTGATGCCGACCGTGTAGTATTTCGAAGGATCCGGCACTTCCCCGCCGATGCGGACTTCCCGGACGAAGCGTTCCTCCTTATCGAAAAGGACATGCGCATTTCCGGAGAAGAAAATATAAATGTTCACGCCCTCCCAGGCTTCCTTCCGGAGGAAATAAGCGAAAAGCCGCTGGAGCCGTGCGCCGTCCATTGTCACGCGGAAGACTTCATTGTCATAGGGAAGGGCCATCAGAAGGTCCTTCCGGCGGATTTCGGGACCGAACAGCTTGCAGCGGATCGCATTTGAACTGAGAAGGAAAAGATCCGTCCCGAAGGCGTCCCGGTACATGTCGGTGAAAAGGTCGATCACCTCGGTTTCCCGATGGAAGGAATCGTGCTTGTACTGCGCGGGCATCGTGAGAATCGTCTTCTCGTATTTGCGGTCCACCTCTTTGTGGAATCGTTCCTCATAGAAATCGATCAGAAGATCATTTTCGCTGTTCTCGTCGTTCACGGGAATCAGTTTCCAGGACATCTTCCGGATCATCCCGGTATCCCTGTCCCAGTCGATATCAAATCTTCCGATCTGCGAGGAGCCGGAGCCCGCCTGCACGATCGGAATACCGTTCACGATTTCCGGCTCCTGCATCAGTGTATGTGAATGGCCGCCGATGATCATATCCACGCCCAAATCAGGGCTTAAACGGCTTGCGAGGATCCGGTCCTCTGTTATACCGATATGCGTCAGTAAAACGGTGCAATCGGCCTTTTTCGCTGTTTTAAGGCCATTCAGGACGCGGATGAGTTCTTTATACACGTCCCGGACGCTGATGGCCTGATCCACAAGGTCCTCCTGCTGGATTCTTCCGGCAATGCTCTCCGTCAGAAGCCCGATGAATCGCACGGTCCGCCCGCCCCGTTCGATGTCGATATAGGGCGCGAAAAGGCAGCGGTTCAGCTCGCGTACATTCATGTTCGCGCAGACAATCGGGAAGTCCGCGCATTTCTCGAGAAACAAAAGGTGCGACAGGCCGTAATCAATCTCGTGGTTTCCGACCGCAAAGACATCCGGCTGCAGCGCATTTGCCAGCCGGATGGTTGAAAGTCCGCGGTATTCGCGGTCGATGATCGAGCCCATGAACAGGTCTCCCGCGATCGCATAGATGACATTGTCCTCCTGCTCCCGGACGCGCCGTACATAGCCTGAAAGAAGCGACAGGCCGCCGATCTCATGTCCGTCTGCGATTTTCGGAGAAAAGGCCCCGTGAATATCGTTTGAATGCAGAATCACCAGATGTTCCGCAGCGTCATTTCTGCTCACTGTAAAAGCTCCTTCAGCTCAGTTTTCATATACGATTCTTTCTTCTTCGAATCAGCACAAAGAGAAGGATCAGCGTCACAACAGCAATCCCGCCGATGCCGCCTAAGAATGCAGCGAAGGGAATTCCGCTTTTGTTCGGCGCAGAAGGTTCTTCCTTCGTTTCTGTCTGCTCAGTGCTGTCATTCTTTTCTGTCTCTGAAGCCGTACTTTGCCTCGGATCCGCTATTTCCCGTACAACGGTTTCGTTTTCATCATAGCTCAGCTCATAGAAGGTCCGTTCTCTGTGGTCAATGACCGGCGCGCCTTCGGGCCAGAGCTCCTCAAAAGAGGCTTCCGGCGCATCAAGACAGGTCCAGCCGCTGTATTCATAATTCCAGAGAAATGCCCAGGTTCTGCCCTCTTCGTCTTTATATGTGATATTGTAGACCGGCGGTTCTCCGGTATCTGCCGTTACCGTAATTTCCTGCACATCCGTGCTTCCGGGATACCTGTACACCATGATTGTCGTATCTTCATCCGGCAGAAACGAACCGGATTCGGAAACGATCTCGCTGTTATATTCCCGCCGGAACATGTCCTCATCATAGCTTTTCCAGAGACAGGACATCGGAATCCAGCCGGTGACAAGCTTTCCCTGATCTATGGTTTCGAGAAAGGCCCAGGACCCGCCGGCAGGGTTCTGCCATATCAGGCTCACCCACACATATTCCCCGACGGTTTCATAGGTTCGAAGTACTTTTTCAGACTCCGGATCCTCCATAAGGCGTACGCCGCCGAGGGCATTGATTTCGTACAGTCCGTTCTCTTGCCGGCATTCATCCTTGTGCTCCGCATAAAATTCGCTCTCATACGGCTCCGCAATCAAATCTGCCGACGCAGGTATATGAACCAGAAAGAGTACAGACGCAAGAAGCAGCAGCGGCAAAACAGAACGCTTTACTGTTCGTTTCATTTTATTCACCTCTTCTCTCGGCGATCACCTTTCCCATGTTCCAGAGATGTATGGCCTTTCTCTCCGCTTCCGCGCGCTCTTCCTCACTGTTGTAGGCACAGAAGGCAGTCTGGGAACCGCAGTTTGCGCAGGCGACGTAGACACACCAGCCATTCTCCGTCTCGACATAGGCGAGATCCTCATGGCAGATACGGCAGGGGAGTAAATCCTCTTCTTTGTACAGAGGCAGTGTTTCCGACATATGATTCCTCCGATCTTATCATTTCCGGGCCGTCCGTCCGGCTATTATCTGACGGTTTTTGCGAAGTTCATCCATTTCCTGCTGTTGTAGCGCAGGAAAATCAGGACCGTACGAAGCAGCTGGTCGAGAACCAGCGCGACCCAGGCGCCGATCAGGCCCCAGTGGAACACGTTGACAAATACAAGACCGAGAAGCGCCCGGACAAATACGACTGTGATCAGCGTAACAATCGCCGTGGAACGCGTATCGCCCGCGCCGCGGAGCGCTCCGGCCTGAATAAACTGCATGGTCTGGAAGGGCTGGATAAAGGCGACAAAGCTCATGATCGTGCCGCCGAGCCGCACAACCTCCGACTCGTCATTATACCACGAAACAATGGTTCCGCCAAAGAAGAAAAAGAGCGCCATCAGAACCAGAGAACAGATCAAGCCGAAAAGCACGGTTCTTTTGCCGTAGGCGAGCGCCATATCCTTTCTTTTCTTTCCGAGCGACTGACCGACCAGAGAGGTCCCGGACACGGCGAATGCCTGGCCGACCATGAAGGACAGCGCCTGAATATTCATGCAAATGTTGTGCGTCGCGTATTCGAGTGTTCCGATGCCTGCAACCGTCCGTGCGAAAATCACCATGCCGACACGCATGATCAGCTGCTCGATCATCGAGGGAATACCGATCCGCACCATGTTCACAATCGTGTCCTTGTGCGGCTTAAAGCCGTCGCGGAACCGAAGATGCAGGTATTTGCTGTCGCTCTTTTTCAGAATGAAGCCGAGCGCGATCAGAAATGCAATGACCTGGCCGAGAATGGTCGCCCA
>CAMOZF010000196.1 GCA_946630765.1 uncultured Lachnospiraceae bacterium
CCGACGTACCAGTAATAGCCATCCTCGTCCATCCAGGCCGTGTCGCCGGTATGGTACCAGCCGTCCTTCCAGGTCTCGTTGGTCTTTTCCGTGTCTCTATAATAGCACACCGCAAGGCCGCAGGGAAGCCCTTCCCGGATATCAATGACAATTTCTCCGACTTCACCGGGCTCCACCGGATTGCCGTCCGCATCGTGCAGCTCGACCTTGTAGATCGGGGCGGGCTTGCCCATCGAACCGATCTTGTGCTTGTCGCCGATCAGGTTGCCGATGATCATCGTCGACTCGGACTGGCCGAAGCCCTCGCGGATCTGCAGGCCCGTCAGCTTCTCAAACTGCCGGTAAACCTCCGGATTCAGCGCCTCGCCGGCTGTCGTCATATGCTTGACCGAGGAGAAATCGTACTTCGCAATGTCCTCCTTGATCATCATGCGCAGCATCGTCGGCGGCGCGCAGAAGCTGGTAATCTTGTATTTTGCGAACATCGGCATGATGTCGGCGGCGTCAAAGCGGTCAAAGTCGTAGACAAAGATCGCGCCCTCTGCCAGCCACTGCCCGTAGAGCTTGCCCCACATGGCCTTGGCCCAGCCGGTGTCACTGATCGTATAATGCAGTCCCTCGGGATCCACCGTGTGCCAGTACTTCGCCGTATGGAAATGTCCGAGCGGATATTTATAATTGTGCGCGGCAATCTTCGGATAGCCCGAGGTGCCGGAGGTGAAATACATCAGCATCAGGTCCGATCCGCAGGCCGTGTCGACCGAACGGTAGAAATGCGTGCTGTACATCGCATATTCTTCGTCGAAGCTGCGCCAGCCTTCCCGCTCTCCGTTGACGATCAGCATGTTCTTCATGCCGTCGTAGCCTTCCAAAGCGAGCTCTGCCTGATGCGCAACGTCACCGTCCGCCGTGCAGATAATCGTTGAAATTCCGGCAGCCTTGAAGCGATACGAAAGATCGTGCTCCAGAAGCTGATTCGTCGCCGGAATCGCGATCGCGCCAAGCTTATTGAGACCGATCATGATCGGCCAGAACTGCCAGTGCCGCTTCAGGATCAGGATCACGCGGTCGCCCTTTTTCACGCCGAGCGCCTTGAAATAGTTCGCGCACTGGTTGCTGAGTCTCTTGATGTCCCGGAAGCTGAAGCGCCGCTCCGAATGGTCCTTCGACACATGGAGCATGGCGAGCTTATCCGGCTCGCGTCCCGCGATCGCGTCCACCAGGTCAAAGCCGAAATTAAAGGTATCGGTATTCTTGAAGCGGATCGACGTCGGGGTGCCGTTCTCATTTTCCTCAATATCGATGAACTTGTGATAGACGCGCTCCTTGGTATCCTCTACCCGCTTCGTCGGACGGTATTCCGCGAACGATCCGACCTTGTAGCTCGACGCGCCCGGAAGATCGAACTCCGGCACCGGCTCTCCGGAAGGATTCAGGACAATCGCGTAGAACACCGCGTCCTCGCCGTCAACGGCGATCATGCCGTGCGGCGTACCGGAATCCAGATAAATGCTGTCGCCGGGACCGAGCTTCGAACGATGCTCGCCGACCTGTACCAGAAGGTGCCCGGAGACCACAATATCCAGCTCCTGTCCGTCATGCGTCGTCAGCTCGATGTCCTTATGCTGCGCCTCTTCATCGTAGAAGCTCGTGACATACAGCGGCTCCGCGATACGGTTCCGGAAGGAATAGGCGAGGTTGCTGTAGCGCATGCCATGCGCATTACTGATCTCCTGCCCCTCTCCGGCGCGCGTTACGGTAAAGCTGTGCAGCGTCGGGCTGTGGCCTTCGATAATATCCGTAACGTCCACGCCAAATGCCAGCGCGCAGCGGTAAATAAAGGCGAAATTCAGGTCGGATTTGCCCTGCTCGCACAAAAGATACTCTTCCACCGAAACGTCCGTTTTCGCGGCCATTTCGTACGCCGTAAGGCCCTCTATCTCACGAAGCTCGCGGATACGTGCGGCCATCTCGCCGATCTTGAAATCAAGACCTGTCATCTGTGCCATAACATACTCTCCTGTAGATTCAAGTGATAGACCCGTGCCCTGAGACTATGGTAAAAGCGCCCGTCCCAAAGCGTCCTGCCTTTGAGACGAGCGCTGAAATTGCACCCGCGGTACCACTCAAATTGCCGCCCATCCTATCCCGGGCGACCCCTTCAAGGTCTTCAAACCTCTATGCACTCACGCGGCAGTCACGGGAAGGTTCTACTCACGAAACGCATCCGCTTTCTTCCTTCCGGCTCGGGAGCTACAGTCTCCTCTTACAGTGTCCGGCGGCTCGCACCAAATCCCGCCTCTCTGAAGGGCTTGTAAACTGAAGAAACCCTCTCCGTCAATGCCTTTACATTTTTACTAATGATACCTAATTTTGATTCTTTTGTCAACCTCAAAAAA
This sequence comes from uncultured Lachnospiraceae bacterium, assembly GCA_946630765.1. Next base: position 2,400 of record CAMOZF010000196.1, read on the forward strand.
TGCACGAATGAAACCGTCGTTTTCATTTATTTCACGGCATTTTGACTGCTCTTCCCCGGTTTTCCGCCGATTCCCAGAAGAAATGCCGCATGCGGCAGGAAGCGTTCAAACAGGATTCCGGTCAGTGTACAGATTCCAACAATAACCGCGGGCAGCAAAAGCCAGGTGATTCCGCCGGTTATCATATGATTGTTCACCTTGATCGCGATGCCCATATTGATGATTTTTGCAATCATCAGGTGGGCGGCGTAGAGGAAGAAGGTGTACTGCATGAAACGCGCCGGCTTCGGGAAGGAGATCATTCCGAGGAAGAGCCACAGAAAAGCCCCGATGAAAAGCCGAATCGCCTCGAGTGAAAAGAAGGACGGCTTTAAAAGCTGCCAGAGGATCAGTGCGGCACTGAGGAGGCCGAAGATCATGCCCTTCCATACCGGTATCGGCCGCTCCTCAAACATTTTTTTCATGTGCAGGGACGCATAGCAGCCAGTCAGATAGGCGGGAATATACTGAAGCAGAAGCAATGGAAATAAGGCCCAGCCTGCAGGCTGCTGCATCGTAAATCCGACGGTCGCAGCAATCACGAGAAGGATGGTCATGAACCCGGCAATCCGCTTCTTCAGCAGAAAGTAAATCACCGGCGCAAGGAGCGTATAGATGATCAGATACTGCATAAACCAGAAGGAGGGCAGATATTTATAATTGAATACCGCCTCCAGAATTCCCTGAAACGTAACCGGTATTTCTGTCCCGGAAAATGCGCCTGCCGTGAACGGCAGCACTCTTACCAGAATTTCCGCGAGATAATAGATCAGGTTCCAGAGGATAAAGGGAATCACCAGGGTAAAAAGGCGGCTTTTCCATTTCCGAAGAAGCTGATCCGGCTGATAATTGCGGAAAAACAGATACCCTGAAATAAAGAAGAAAGCAGGTACTGCAATGATCGCAAAGATGTCGCACAGACGGTTCTCCAGCGCGGCAATCCCGGGTGCGGTATTGACGTCGAACCACCTTGTATTCCGGCAGTGGACATAGACCACCAGGATACAGAAAATACTCCTGATCCAGGTGATTCGCCTTGATACAAGCGGGTCCATCTTCTGCATGAATTATAGCACCTCCATTCTGCGGACTTCCGTCCCTCCAGAGAGACGAAAAGTCCCTTACCTCGTCTCACTGTGCTTGATACGCTTGATCGAGCCCCAGGAGCTTTTCTTCTTCCGGTAGCCGAAAAGCGCGGTGAAGCGCACCCAGTCCAGTACAAAGCGGAAGAAGACATTTTCTGCAAAGCACATCACGACGGCACGCACAATGTCCTGCAAAGGCCGAAGGCGCCGGAAATGATCAGATTTCCGTTGTAGCCGTCCATCAGGATACGGGACGCCAGAAACGACCGGTCGTATTCCATGACCTGCATGCTTGCCAGGAAATTCCAGGGAAGGTGGTAGGTCAGCTTTCCGTCGTCATCGACCCGGATGCACTGCGCGACACGGATCAGGCCGCCGCAGCTCAATGCCCTCATCCTTTTCCTCAAAATCACGGTCGTCCAGCGAATCAAAATACAAAGACCGGATCGTATAGCCGTCGCCGTGATTATGACTGTCCTGTATCATCAGCTCGGACAGCCTGGCACTGAACCTGTAATACAGTTCCTGATTGATCAGGAACTTTTTTTCCTGCCGCAGCACCTCATTCATCGCATCTTTTCCTCTCTCCAAGAGATATGTCGTTCATATTCCTGCTTATCGTACCATAATTTTTTTCGATAATCAATGCAGATTAGAAGAAACGAAGCCGCTTCGCTTCGCTCGACATGACACTACGGAGGGGCATTCCCCAAAAAAGAAACCCGGAACAGCTGCCTATCTGCCGCTGTTCCGGGATCTTCTATACTTACTACTGTTTCAGATATTCCACAAATTCGCGCTTCAGGAGCGGCTTCGAATAGTAATAGCCCTGAAGGCCGTCACATCCGAGTGCCTGCAGAAACAAAAGCCGAGGGCGAGATGTACTCTT
>CAMOZF010000197.1 GCA_946630765.1 uncultured Lachnospiraceae bacterium
TCATCTTCCGGTCCGTCCCGGCAGAAACCTCGCGATCATCGTCGAGGCGGCCGCCGTCAACCACCGTCAGAAGAAGATGGGCTACAACGCGGCACATGCGCTGTACCAGCGCGTGCAGAGCAATCTGATGAACAAGGTCAAGGATGAGCCGGATGAATTTTTCTATTGATTTTTCAGATGCTTTTCCGGATCTTCCGCTTCAGAAGGACGCGCCGTTCGGGGCGCTGACGACCTTCCGCTGCGGCGGAACTGCGGCGTATATGGTCTCTCCGCGGGACGCGTCGGAGCTTTCCAGGGTCACTGCCTTTCTGAAGGCGCGGGAGATTTCGACCTTTGTCCTTGGCCGGGGCAGTAATATCCTCGTCAGCGACAGCGGATATCCGGGCGTTGTGATCTCGATGCGGGAGCATTTTCAGGACATCTCCTTCCCGGAAGAAACGATTCTTCGGGCCGGGTCGGGCGCGCTGATGCCGGATGCGGCAAGAAAAGCGCTTCGGCACGGACTGTCCGGACTGGAATTTGCCTCCGGCATCCCCGGGACAATCGGCGGCGGACTTCGGATGAATGCCGGCGCCTACGGATCGGAGCTGAAGGACATTCTTCTTCGTGCGGAGGTCCTGCTTCCTGACGGAACGGTCCGGGAATATACGGCCGGGGAGCTGCAGCTTTCCTACAGACATTCCATCATTCCGGAAATTCAGGGCATTGTGCTTTCTGCGGATTTCAGACTTGAAAAAGGAGACCCGCAAAGGATCCGGGAAAAGATGGACGATCTGAACGGAAGAAGAAGAGAGAAGCAGCCGCTGAATCTCGGCTCTGCCGGAAGCACCTTCAAAAGACCCGAAGGGTATTTTGCCGGAAAGCTGATTGAGGACAGCGGACTCAAGGGCTTCCGGATCGGAAACGCCGCGGTGTCGGAGAAGCACGCGGGCTTTGTCGTGAATCTCGGAGACGCGAAAAGCGCGGACGTTTACCGGGTGATCCGGGCGGTTCAGGAGACGGTCTTTGAGAAATTCGGCGTCCGTCTCGAGCCGGAAGTGATACTTCTCGGGGATTTCTGACGGGAAAGAACCGATGGACAGACAGAAAAAGGACGAAACATGTCATTTTCAGCAGATGTAAAAAAAGAACTGCAGCGGATCATGCCCGAGAAGGAGCACTGCGTGCGCGCCGAGCTTTCTGCCTTTCTGCAGCCCGAAGAGGCGCTGGATGATCCGGAGCTTGTAAGAAGGCCCTGCTGCAAGAAAGCCTACCTTCGGGGACTGTTTCTTCGTGCAGGCTCGATCAGCGATCCGGAGAAGATGTACCATCTGGAATTTGCCTGCGAGAGCCGGGATTTTGCGATCCGTCTGAAGGAAATATTATCTTCTTACAATCTTCGTGCAAAAATAGTTGAACGAAAAGGCCATTCTGTGGTATATTTAAAAGACAGCAGCCAGATCGCTGATTTTCTGGCGCTGATTCAGGCGAACATGTCGCTGTTCAGTCTGGAAAATACGATGATCGTGAAGGACGTGAGAAACGCTGTGAACAGGAAGGTGAACTGTGAAACGGCGAATATCCAGAAGACGGTCTCGGCATCGGTTTCCCAGATTGAGGCGATCGAATATATCCGTGATCATATTGGTTTTGACAAGCTGCCGGATTCGCTGAAAGAAATCGCACGGCTCAGGCTTGAGAACCCCGAGGATTCCCTCATCAGTCTCGGCGCCAGAATGAATCCGCCGATCGGAAAATCAGGCGTCAATCACCGGTTAAGAAAACTCAGAAAGATCGCAGAGGAGGAGAAAATATGAAGACATCAACTGTAACCGTGGCTATGGACGGACTCGATGTACATGCAATCGCCATGAGTGTGCAGACGGCAAACCGCTTTTCATCGGAAATCCATCTGACAGATGGAGATCGTCGCCTGAATGCCAAAAGTCTGATGGGCATGATGGCACTTGGTCTTGCGATGGGTGATCAGGTCACGATAGAGGCTGTCGGCGAGGACGAGGATCGTGCTGTCCTTGCGATGGAGGAATATCTGACCAGACACCGCGAAAAGGAATAAGCTGACACAGGAGACTTTTTCTCTGACGGGAAAGAGTCTCTTCTTTAGGTTCCCGAAAACGGAACCGGGAGGAACCGTATGGATGATTCCAGACTTCTTCAGCTGCGGGCGCTTTTAAAGGACCGCGGAATCAGTGTTTATATCGTACCGACGGCCGACGATCACGAGTCGGAATATGTCGGCGACTATTACAAGGAAAGAGCCTTTCTGACGGGCTTTTTGGGATCGGCAGGCACCGCGGTCGTAACGATGGAGGATGCCGTGCTGTTTACGGACGGCCGCTACTTCATCCAGGCAGAGCGGGAGCTTGCGGGCTCCGGCTTCCGTCTGATGAAAATGGGCGAGCCGGGCGTTCCGGACCTGAAATCGTATGTGAAGGACGTGCTTCCAGAACGGGGCGCGGTCGGTTTTGACGGCCGCACGATGAACGCCGCCGACGGCGAGGCTTTCCGGAAGATCGCAGAGGAAAAAGGCGGCAGGATCCGCACGGACGTCGATCTTGTCGGCGAGATCTGGCTGGACCGCCCGGAAAGAAGCCTCAGCCGCATTCACATCCTTCAGGAGAATTACACCGGCGAAAGTGCGCAGTCGAAGATCGCGCGCGTCCGGGAGAAGATGGACGAGCTGGGCGCTTCCGTGCATATCCTGAGCACGCTCGACGACATTGCCTGGCTTCTGAATATCCGCGCGGACGATATTCCGCATGTTCCGGTCGTGCTTTCTTTCCTGATGCTGACCGACAAGGGCTGCGTCCTTTACACCGCGTCTCAGGCGGTTTCGGAGGATGTGAGAAGCTACCTTGCGGCGCAGGGCGTGTCGATTGCGCCCTACGACGACATCTACAAGATCGCCGACATGCTCGGAAGCCGCAGCGTCGGAAAGATCCTGCTGAACAGAAGAAAGGTCAGCTACCGGATCGTTTCCGCTGTCGAAAAGTGCAACGAGATCGTGGACCGGGAGAATCCGACCCTTCTGATGAAGGCGGTCAAGAACGAAACGGAGCTCGAAAACATCCGGCTTGCGCACGTCAAGGACGGTCTTGCGATGGTGCGCTGGCTCTACTGGCTCAAGGAAACGGTCGGAAGAGAGGAACTCACGGAAATCACGGCCTCTGACCGGCTGGAGGAGGAGCGCAGAAAGCTCGAGGGCTTTGTCGACCTCAGCTTCAATACGATCTGCGCCTACAGGGAAAACGCCGCGATGATGCATTATTCCGCGAAGCCGGAGACGGCCGCGGTGCTTCGGCCGGAGCATTTCCTTCTCGTGGACTCGGGCGGTCATTATCTCGAGGGCTCGACGGATATCACAAGGACGATTGCGCTCGGCGAGCTGACGGAGCGTGAGAAATTCTTCTTCACGACGGTCCTTCGCTGTAATCTGAATCTTGCAGCCGCAAAATTCCTGGAGGGCTGCAACGGCCAGAATCTCGACATTCTGGCAAGAGGCCCGCTGTGGGAAATGGGGCTTGACTATAAATGCGGCACCGGTCACGGCATCGGCTATCTTCTGAACGTGCACGAGGCGCCGAACGGCTTCCGCTGGAAGACGGTTGCGGAAAGAAACGATTCCGCGCCCTTCGTGCCCGGCATGGTCACGACGGACGAACCGGGCGTGTATATCGAGGGCGAGCTGGGCGTACGCATCGAAAACGAGCTGATCACAAGGTACGCCGAGAACAACGAGTACGGACAGTTTATGGAGTTTGAAACTGTTACCCTCTGCCCGATCGATCTGGACGCAGTGGACGAGACGCTGCTTACCGACCGTGAAAAGCGGCTCCTAAACGCCTATCATGAAAAAGTATACCAGGAGCTTTCGCCGTATCTCTCCTATGAGGAACAGCTTTGGCTTCGCTATCAAACCAGGGAGGTATAAAGATGGAAAAGAAAGAAGAACAGGAAAAGAAGAAAAACGCATGGCTTTCCTACGGAAAACGCGAAATGAAGGCCGTCTCTTCGCTGAATGAGGACTACAAGAAGTTCCTCTCGGCAAGCAAGACCGAGCGCCTCGCGGCTGCAAATTCCGTCAAGGAAGCGGAGAAGGCCGGTTTCGTAAACCTTGAGCAGGTGATCGCGGAAGGCCGCGAAATCAAGCCCGGCGACAAGATTTACGCCGTCTGGATGAAAAAGACCGCTGCGTTTTTCGTCATCGGCGAAGAACCGCTGACCTGCGGCATGAATATTCTCGGTGCGCATATCGACTCTCCGCGTCTCGATATCAAGCAGGTTCCGCTGTACGAAGACCGTGAATTCGGCTATCTCGATACACATTACTACGGCGGCATCAAGAAATATCAGTGGGTAACGCTTCCTCTGGCGTTGTACGGCGTTGTTGTGAAGAAGGACGGC
>CAMOZF010000198.1 GCA_946630765.1 uncultured Lachnospiraceae bacterium
GCAGAAAGTACGGCGTTCCGATGCTCGTGGACAATGCCCACGGCGCGTATCTGCATTTTCTTCCGGAGCCGCAGCATCCGATGGACCTTTCGGCGGATCTGTGCTGCGACTCCGCGCACAAGACGCTCCCGGTGCTGACCGGCGGGGCGTATCTCCACGTGGCGGCTGTCGGAGAAGCAGCAGAGTGCGAAGAAGGGACTGGAACTGCGGAGCTGCGCCGGAAAATGCGCCGCTTTTTCGCGGAAAATGCCCGCAGTGCGCTTGCGCTTTTCGGCTCCACAAGCCCCTCGTATCTGATCCTGCAGTCGCTGGATCTCTGCAATGTGTACCTGGCTTCCGGCTATCGCGGGAAGCTTTCGGACTTTACAGCGCGGCTTCAGGAGCTGAAAGTGCGGCTTCTTCATGCGGGGGTTCCTTTCGCAGATTCGGAGCCGCTGAAGCTGACACTCGAAGACCCGGCAGCATCCTGCGGACTTTCCGGGAATGAACTCGCAGCTTTCCTCCGGCAAAACGGGGTCGAATGCGAGTTTTCGGATGCGGAGCATCTCGTGCTGATGCTGAGCCCGGAAAATACCGAACAGGAGCTTTCGAAGCTGGAGGCACTGCTCACCGGATGCTTCTCAAAGGCAGGGGAGCGAGGAGAAGCGCGGCTTCGGAAGCCTGAAACGGCGGAGTCTGTAAGCTGCCGGGAAAGTCGGAAATTCGGGGAAGCCTCGGAAGACCAGGAAGCCCCAGAAGCACCGGAAGCCTCGGAAAAAGTCCTGTCGATCCGGGAAGCGGTCTTTTCAGCGCATGAGACGATCCCCGTCACGGAGGCCGAAGGCCGGATCGCCGGCGCCCCGACCGTTTCCTGTCCGCCGGCCGTCCCGATCGTGATCAGCGGCGAACGGATCAGCAGGCGCGCCGTCGAAAGCTTCCGGCATTTCGGCATCGAAACCGTTGAAGTGGTCAGGGAGTGCTGAAAGTGTCGGATTATTCGTTGAATTTGTCGGATTTCAGCCATTGATGAATCGACCGCTTTCCGCTATACTATAGCTATACACTTACAGCGTGTCATCCCGAGCCGAGGGATCCCATCCGTGGGTGATATCTCCAAAGTCATGGGATTCCTCGATTCCGCCCTTCGGGCTTCACTCGGAATGACAGAAGGGAAAATAAAAAAGTATCAAAAGGAGAAGAGTATGAGACATGTGGATTTAAACAGGGACTGGACCTTTGATTACGGTCTGAAACAGGGCTTCCAGCGGGGCGCTTCCGAAACCGAGAAAATCGTTTCGCTGCCCCATGATTACATGATTGAAAGCGAGGTCTTTTCTGAAGCGCCGGCAGGCCCGGCGAGCGGATTCTTCAGTGCTTCCGTGGCGCATTACACGAAGAAGGTCATGATCCCTGCGGAGTGGGCCGGGGAGCTTGTTTTCCTGCATTTTGACGGCGCGATGATGAACGCGACGGTGGAGGTGAACGGCTCGAAGGCCGCGCTTCAGCACTACGGCTATGCACCGTTTAGTGTAGATATTACACCGTTTTTGTATTTCGGTGAGGAAAACAGCATCACCGTGACCGTGAATCCCTCGATGCAGCCGAACTGCCGCTGGTATTCCGGCGCCGGGATTTTCCGCGCACTCGAGCTTCTGCATATGCCGAAGCTGCATCTCGTGCAGGATGGGATTTTCGCCTATACGAAGGAGATTGAATACCGCCCCGACGGAAGCCCGGAAACCGCCTATCTCCATGTCTCCGCCGACGTCGAAAACCGGACGGAGAAAAATACGATAGCGGAAGTGACATTTTCTCTGTATGAGGACAGGGGAAGAGATATGGCGACCGATCAGGAAGCTCCGGTCATCAGCAGAAAAACGCGCATCGAGCTGAATCCGGGCGTGAAGGAAACTGCCGAATATACGCTGACTTTGGACGATCCGAAGCTCTGGGACGCTGAAAATCCGAATCTCTACCGCCTTCAGGTCTCCGTCAAAAACTACGGCGAATTCCGGACGCATTTCACGGCGGCATCGGAAGAAGAAATGACCGAGGACTGCGCGGAAACGCTTTTCGGTATCCGCACGATTCAGGCGGATGTGCGGCACGGCCTTCGGATCAACGGGAAGACGGTCAAGCTGAAGGGCGGCTGTCTGCACCACGACAACGGCATTCTGGGTGCGGTTTCCGTATATGACGCGGAGTTCCGGAAGCTCTCCATCCTGAAATCGATTGGCTTCAACGCGGTCCGTACGACGCATAACCCGCCGTCGGCGGCACTGATCGAGGCCTGCGACCGGCTCGGCATCTATGTCTTTGACGAGGCATTTGACGCCTGGGGCATGGGCAAGCAGCCCGGCGACTACAATCAGTTCTTCGAGACCGACTGGGAGAAGGATCTCTCGGCATTTGTGCGCCGGGACCGTGTGCATCCCGCGGTCATCATCTGGTCCACCGGCAATGAGATCACCGAGCGCGGCGGCCTCGGAAACGGCTACACGCTTGCAAAACGGCTTGCGGATACCATCCACCGTCTCGATCCTTCGCGCCCCGTCTCGAACGGCATCTGCTCCTTCTGGAACGGCCAGGACGATTTCATGATGGCGGAAAATATGAAGAAGATGATGGAAGCCGTCCAGTCCGGCGGCATTCAGAATGCGGACGTCGGCGGAAAGCTCGACAATACCTGGGAAGAGTACACAGAATGCTTCACAAACGGCCTGGATATTGTCGGCTACAACTACATGGAAAATAAATACGAAAAAGACCACGAGATGTTCCCGGAGCGCGTGATTCTCGGCTCCGAAAACTATCCGAACGAGATCGGCATCATGTGGCCGATGGTCGAGTCCACGCCTTATGTCATCGGTGATTTCACCTGGACCGCAGCCGACTATATCGGCGAGGCCGGCATCGGAAAGTCCCTTTTCGTCGCGCCGGATGATCCGATGATCGCGCAGGGCCCCTTCGCGCTGATGTCGCACGGCTCGCCCTATCCCTGGCGGCTCGCGAACGACGCGGACATTGACATCTGCGGAAATATTCTGCCGCAGGGTGTCTACAGAAGAATCGTTTTCGGATCGAAGGAGACTGCGGTGTTCTCCTATGAGCCCGAGAGCTTCGGCAAACACGAGCTGATCAGCAAATGGGGCTTCACGGACGTCAGAAGAAGCTGGAATCACGCGGGACAGGAAGGAAAGCCCGTGAATGTCGCGGTCTTCTCCTCCGCGGAAGAAGTGGAGCTTTTCCTGAACGGCGCCTCTGTCGGCCGGAAGAAGGCCGGGGAAGCACTCGCGGCCGGCATGCCGAACAGCTTTGTATTTGAAACGGTTTACGAACCGGGAAGCTTGGAAGCCGTCAGCTTCAGCGGCGGAAAAGAGGTCTCAAGAGACACGCTTTCCACGAGCGGCGTATCGCGTGCGCTTCGCCTTCTTCCGGAAAAAGCGGAAATGTGCGCGGACGGACAGTCCCTGATCTATGTTCCTGTGGAAATCGTCGATGAGAACGGCCAGCTCGTGCCGGATGCGGCAGTACAGCTCTGTGCGGAGGTCTCCGGAGATGCGGCGGTTCTTGCGGGCTTCGGCTCCGGCAATCCGATCACGGACGAAAATTATACGAAGGGCAGCTTCACCGCTTACCGCGGACGCGCGCTCGCAATCCTTCGGAGCAGCTATGCATCCGGTGAAGCGGTACTGACAGTCAGGGCGAAAGGCTTCGAGGCAGTCAGTACAGGAATTTGTGTAAAATAAGAGGCGAAAAAGCATATGAACGAAGAACTGAAAAACAGTGAACTGTACCGGGAAATCAAAGAGGAGCTGATGCGCGAAACCGGAGAGCAGATGATGGCGCGCATGAAGAACGAGCAGCAGATGAAGGTGAAAAACTATCGGACGCTGAATCAGATGGCCGAGCCGGGCGGAATCCTTTTCACGGGATCTTCCCTGATGGAGCAGTTCCCGGTCGTGGAAATGGCCGTGTCCGCGGGGGTTCCCGGCCGCGTCTATAACCGCGGAATCGGCGGCACGACGACCGACGATTTCCTTCGCGAGATCGATACCGAGCTTCTCGATCTGAAGCCCGCGAAGGTATTTATCAACATCGGCACGAACGATATGACCGACCGCGTCTACGGCGACCGCTGGATGGACCATCTCGAGGAAAACTACGAAGCGATCCTCAAAACCGCGAAGGAGAAGATCCCGGAGGCCGACATCTACTGCATGGCCTATTATCCGACAAATCAGCATCTTCCCGAGCAGAATGAATGGCAGTATCAGATGCTGAAGGACCGCACGAAGGAAAATATCGCGGCCTGCAACGCGCGCGTTCGGGCGCTCGCGGAAAAATACGGTTATCATTACATCAACGTCAATGACGGCCTGTATGATGCGCAGGGCGAGCAGAAGGCGGAATACGCG
>CAMOZF010000199.1 GCA_946630765.1 uncultured Lachnospiraceae bacterium
ATCACCATCACCTGCTGTTCGCTTTCCGTGAAGGCCGGCCAAGAAAGTTCCTCCGTATCCGGACTTCCGCTTCGGATAAAGGCGGCCCAGGCGTGCGCCATGTCCTTTGACACCTGCTCGCACTCGGGATACGGCACGATCCGCATCTGCAGCGGCAGATCCGCCGTATGCCAGGCATAGCGGTGCTCCGGGAAGCGTGGATGCGGCGCATCAAAGGACACGAGGTAGTTATAAACCGTGCCGGCGTGCTTCTTCGCCTTCGCAAGCGCCTGCAGATAGGCGTTCGCCCCGAGGAAGGAGCCCATCGACCGGATGTTGTAGAGAAGGTGCTGCGGATCAACGTGCTTTCTGTCCGCTGCCCGGAAGCTTTCAATGAGCGCGTCGACATTTTCCGGCGTGACCCCCGCCACTTCTCCAAGTCCGCCCCGCCGCTTCTTCGTACGCGGCGCCCAACGTTTTTTGCCGTTCTCATCGACCGTCTCAATCCTGTCGTTTTCGTCCTCTTCTTCCGCTTTCTTTTCCTCGTAATACGGCGCCAGAAGATCACTTCTCAGATCTTCCCAGCTGTATTTCCTTTTCGGATCGGCAAAGGCCGCGACTTCATCCTCGGAAGCGCCGACAAGAAGCGGCTTACTGGGGTCAGCCTCAACATATTTACCATCCGGATTGTACATCAGATTGATATCGTCCGCACAAGGGCCAAAGCCCGCGCCGGAGACATCCGCTTTCACAGACGCCTCAAGAATCACGCTCGCGGGAAGTTCAAAAAGCTTCTTCCAGTCTGATTCCTCAATTCCGAGATACCGGAGCAGTGCCTTTGTATTCTCCGTTGCCTGCTCCTTACTGAGCGTTCCCGGCGCGCCGGAGCCGGATTCGACAATCGAAGCGCGGAACAGATCCTTCGCTTGGGGCATTGCCATCAGTGTATTCACTTTTCCGCCGCCGCCGGACTCGCCCATGATCGTAACCTTCTCCGGATCTCCGCCAAAGGCCGAAATGTTGTCCCTCACCCACTCAAGCGCCAGTACAAGATCCAGAATGCCGCACATACCGGATTCACGATAATCCTCCGACAGCCCGCCGAGGTACAGATAACCGAAAACATTCAGCCGGTGATTGACGCCGACGACGACAAGGTCCTCTTCCCGCACCCAGTCATCCGCACCGAGCACCAAGGTTCCCGACCCGGTCGCGTAGCCGCCGCCGTGAATATAAACCACAACCGGGCGTTTTCTGTCATCAAGTCCGGGGCTCAGCACGTCAAGCATAAGGCAGTTCTCGCTCTGCACCTCGTCCTCACATCCGAATTTCTCCGGCTGACGGCCGGAGAAATAAACGCCAAAGTCGCCGGAACCGGAGATGGATGTTCCATACTGGATCGCAATCGGTCCGTTCTTCGTACAGTCACGGACGCCTTCCCAGTCTCGTGCCGGAGCCGCCTTCGACCAGCGCTTCGCGCCGGAAACATCGTCACCATATGGAATTCCGCGAAAAACCGCCACATCGTTCCGCCAGGTGCCGACAATCTTTCCATGCGTTGTTGTAACAATCGGATAATTCATTCTGTCCTCCTTAGTGTCTGTCGAGCCGGAACCATACGGCTTGGGGCGTCATGCCGATGCCAAGCACATTTCGCTCGTCGCCATTCAGGATGCGTCCTTCCACCAGTTTCCCGTTCTCCAGTAAAAGCTCATGTTTGTCCTGCATAAATACCGTTCCCTGTCCGCCTTTTACTTCTCCCGGCGCGAGAGATATATTCGTGCCCACAAGAAGGAAGGAGCCGTCTTCGTTCTGCATCAGAAAACCGCCGGACGGGGCAGGCGCGCTCTGCGGAAGTGCTTCCGGAGGCATACCGGGTATCGTACCGCGGGAGCCCGCGTTATAGGTGATCCGGAACGAATATCCGCCCATCTCAAGGCCGCCCATAAAGTCCTGCGGGCCTTTCATGAAGCCGTGAATCCGTCCCGCCGCATGAGCCTTTCGAATCTCAGGCCACAGGATCTGAAGAAAGCTGTAGGCTCTTGCGAGATTCGGCCCGCAGAGCGGCTGATTCATCGCGCCGACGCCCTGGGAGGCATAATCAAGATCCGAAAGTGTCGCGAAGCTCTGTTCGATGCCGAAGGGATTGAAGCCGATCAGATTGTGCTCGCCTGCGGCGTACAGCACCTTCGCCGGGCAGTCGGGGCCGCAGCCGGTCTCCGGGATAAAGAGCGGATTGTCGTCGTGGTCAAAGCGCGAAGCGACCGCCTTGAAGTCCGGCACATAGATATCCGGGCTGAAGAAATCAATCGACGGTGCCAGCGGAATCCACAGATCATGCGCGTGCGCATCCGGTCCGCCGGCCGGGCTGAAGCCCATATCGGCCGTTCCGGCGACGCAGTTCATAAACATCGGCAGATTGTATGCCGCTTTTCCGGAAGACGCGATTTCCTCAAGATCCTTCGCATAGTAATAGGTCATAAAGGCATCGCAGGCGCGGCTGCCGAAAGCCTCTTTCCAGCTGCCGGATTTACCGGTGAGCGCCGTGAGATCCTCCGGTACGCCGAGTTCGTACTTTTCATTCGCCACATCGGAGAAGTCTCTTGCATGACCCCAGATTCCGATCTCGTTCTCGACCTGAATGAGGATCACCGTATGCTCTTCGCCATCCACTTCCTCAAGGTGCTCCATCAGTTTCACAAAGGCCTTCCTGTCCAGTTCCACAACCGCTTCGCAGAAGGGAGAAATTGTCTTGATCGGAATACCGTTTTCATCCTTCGCGAGGAAGTAAGCTTCATGATCCTGCTTGAGCCAGAGCGGCACGTATTCGGAAGCGCCGTTTTTCCAGATTCCGAACCACAGAAGTCCGAGGCGCACGCCTTCACGGCGCGCCTGATCGATCACGCCGTCGATCAGTGTAAAGTCATACTTTCCTTTTTCCGGCTCGAGGCACTCCCAGTAGGCCGGGGTCAGATAGAAGTTTCCTCCAAGTCCCCGAAGCGCCGGCCAGACAAATTCATCCATGTACTTCAGACTTGAACCCGAAGAATTGTGAAGCTCGCCGCCGAGGGCGAGGAAGGGTTTCTCGTCGACAACGAGGAAGCGTCCTGCTTCGTCGCGTCCGATTGTGGGCATTACTGACATACTTTTTCCTCCTGTCAATTTAAAAATTCCAGACACTCAATCACAAGCTGTCCTGTACATACCGAAATCTTCACATCCGCTTCTTCCGTGGGCTCTATGACGGCGATCTGCACCGTTCCTTCGCCGCTCTTTGCCGCGGGAACCGTCACCGTTCCGCGGGCAGTTCCGTTCACGGACACTTCGATCTGCGCATTCGACAGGGCATGATAATGAAGAACAACCGGGCAGTCGGTCTTCACATCGCGAATAGTATAGGTCACATACTCTCCTCCCCGCAGCTGCAGCTCGAGCTCGGAAAGCGCCGATCTTCTCGGCCCCGGCGCCGGCGGTCCGAAATGCGCGGACGGAGGCGTCAGGCCATCCCGGAGCTGAAGCCTTGTGCCATCTGCAATCCGATACTTCCAGGCATTGCCTTCAAATACTTCTCCCGAAACACTGCCCTCTTCATTCCCGGCGGCAAAGACACTCGAAAAGCTCCCGTCTCCCGGTGCGCCCGGCTTATAGCCTGCCGCCGGAAGCGTAATCCCCTGCTGATGCAGGGTATAACGTGCGCGTTCTTCATCGCATGTGCAGTTTTCAATCTTCAGGTTCTCGAGCATTTCATCAAAGATCGCGATCGACTCCGCGTAGGAAGGCCGCGCACCGCCGTCCTTAATGTAGGCGTATACCCGGTCCCAGCCCGACGGAAGCCGGTAGGTCCAGAGGTTGATGCCGTCGGCATCTTTTCCTTCGCAGGCCTTCCAGGACCACTGGTTGAAGCCGATACCGTAATACGCCAGCATGTCATAAAAGACGGCCATTTCCGGATTTCCGGAGCGTCCCTCGCCGTACCAGACAGGCACATTCAGTTCCTTGCTGACTGCCAGCACATGCATGATTCCGGCACTGTCTCCGTCGAAACCATACTGATGCATATGAATGCACCAGTTATGACATTCCGGATCGTAGTCATGGTCGAAAATCGAGAGATCCGACGCGCAGGCCGCGCCTTCAAGAGTCAGGAGGTGGTTTCGGTCAATCAAGCGGATCCTCCTGATCACGGCGTCATAGAATTCCGCCAGTTTATCCTTATATTTCATCAGCGGCGCCGGTCCGAGCGGCTCGTTCATGAGATCGTATCCGCCGACAATCCAGCGGTCCTTATAGCGCTCCGCGAGTTTCTCCCAGATCGCGATGCCCCGTTCGAAGCTCTCCGGCTCCGTGAAGAAATGCGCCTGGTTGTCCAGTCCGTCGTCACACAGAAGGCCGGTCTGTCCGCCCG
>CAMOZF010000200.1 GCA_946630765.1 uncultured Lachnospiraceae bacterium
ATGGGTGCATGTGATTGCCGACAAGGGCAGATCGGAGCTTTCCAGAATCGCGCTTTCCGGAATTGCAGCCTATATGCGCGGCGAGGACGGCCGGCTGATCAGCATCCGGATCAGTGATTACGCAGGCTATGAGAAATATATTGACTGGTCGAAGCTGGACATCACGAAGGAAGAAGCGGAAAAGGTGAATGCCGTGCACGAATTCCCGGCCGGCGTCGGCAGGAAGACCCAGGACATGCTGTGAGTGCCTGCGATCAATCTTTTTATTCGGAATAGATAAGCTCAGCCTTTTCCGTACATCCGATTCATATTGCTGTAAAAACCGTTGATTTCCTCGCGTACTTCCTGCGCGAGGATTTTTTTGTCGGGTTTGCAGCCGGCCTTCAGCCATGCCATCCACACCCCGACCATGCCGTTGACGAGGAAGCGGTAATGGAGGGAGGCAGAGTCGGCAGGGCGGAAGTTGGATGGGCCGTCATGGGCGCTTACTGGCCCTTTGCCGAGAATGTCTATAAAGCGATGAGCAGTGAAGGTGAGATCGTCGTTGAAATCAATGTCGTTTCAGCGATGCACCTCATCAAAATCGCGGAAATCACGGGAGAGGAAGTATCTGGACGCGGCCTGCAGGGCACTGGATTTCGCACTTCCGATGCTGGTTGCGGACGGCGGAGACGCCTGGGAGACGCCGATGAAGGCGCCGAACCTTCTTGCGACCGGCCACGCGGCCATTGCCTACGAGCTGGCCTACCGCGCGACAGGAAAGCAGACTTACCGGAAAAAAGCCCTTTACTGGATTCGTGGGTTGCTGATCTTCACAAAGCTCTGGGAGCCGAAAAAGCAGCATCAGCTTTACAACACGAAGCCCTGCTTCTGCGTCACTGACTGGGCGACCACGAGCTGGGTGGATGCTCGATTCTTTGCGTGCAGACGAGCTGCCGCTGGATATCGACCTCGGGCTCGGTAATCTGGACGGTATGTTTGCCGATCAGCACGATCCGGTGGCGGACGAGCATCTGGGCTGGCAGCTGTTCCCGGAAGACTACGCGAATATCATCATGAACGTGCTTGAACGGAAGAATTAAGAAAGCCCCAGGCCTGGCTGCTGTTCTTTGTAGCGCCTCGGCGTCATACCGGTCATCTTCCGGAACAGGGTGATAAAATTATTATAGTCGCTGAAGCCGCACTGTTCGGCAATCTCAGCCGTCGTGAGCGAAGGATCGCTTCTCAGAAGCTCCTTCGCTCTTTCTATGCGCTCGTGCCGGATCAGGTCCGCGATTCCAGTGCCGTAGCTTTCCTTTGCGATCTCATACAGCTTCGTCTTTCCGATGCCGAAATGCTCCGACAGCGCCGCCGCGCTCAGATCCTCCTGAAGGTGCGTGCGGATGTATTCGTCGATCCGGACCGGCAGATTCTCCCGCCGCAGCTCGACCAGCCGCTCCATGCAGAGAAAGGAGGCGATCGCCTCCATGAGACTGGCGGCGGACTGCAGATAGTCGCTTCCGATCAGCGGCTGGTGAAGCACTGCCGTGAGCAGCTCGGAGATCCGAAGATCATAGTCCCTGCAGGCTTCCCGGATCGCCGAAAAGCCCTCCTCATAGCTTTCGTAGCGCAGCACGTGACCGAAAAAAAGATAGCCGATCAGCAGCCGGTTCAGGTAGATCGGCATAATGGATTCATAGAGCCCCGCGTGGCAGCGGTAGGTATAAATGCTCCGGCGCTCGGCGGCCTTTTTCAAAGCATTTCTGTCCGAGCGCACACAGGCCTCGCAGGCTGCGGGACAGGCGCGGACAATTTCACAGAAAGGGGCGCGCCGCTCGGGGAATGCCGCAATCTCATTGAAATTCTCATCAAAGACCGTAATGCGGATTTGTGTGACCGTATAGAAATCCTTAAGAAGCGCGGTCAGCTTCTCAATATTAAAGTTTGAAATCATGGGCCCTCCCGAATAATCGCCGGGTGATTTCCCTGCGTTTCTTGCTGCAAGTATAGCAGAGGTCAGGCCTTTCATCAAGTGCTTTACGGTACACAAGGCCGGAAAATCAGCGAACAAATTCAAAGAAATTCGAACCGGAGGACCTATACAGTCCGCGCCGTCTTCTGTATACTTGAAAAGTAATCAAAAGACTTATCTGTGAGAGGAGTTTATCCATGCTGGTCACATTAAAAGAAATTCTTGAAATTGCCGAGGAAAGAAAGATCGCCGTCGGCGCATTCAATACACCGAATCTGGAGAGCCTGCGGGCGATCATCGGCGCGGCGGAGGAGCTGAAGCTTCCGGTCATCATCCAGTTTGCGCAGTGCCATGAGGACTGGATTCCG
Source organism: uncultured Lachnospiraceae bacterium (assembly GCA_946630765.1). The sequence goes on from CAMOZF010000200.1 coordinate 2,320, forward strand.
CTTCGTGAGATCGGCCCGATCATGGTCGACTGGGCCAAAAAGGCAGAGGTTCCGGTATGCGTGCATCTGGACCACGGCGAGACGCTCGAGTACCTCGAGGAAGCACTGAAGCTCGGCTTCACGGGCATCATGTACGACGGCTCCGTGCTGCCGTATGAAGAAAACACAGAGAATACGAAAAAGGCCGTCGCGATGGCGCGCGCATACGGCGCTTCCGTGGAAGCGGAGCTGGGCTCGATGGGACGCCGCGAATCAGGCGCCGGAGACGGCAGCGGTGAAGAGGACGAGACGAAGATCTACACGGATCCGGTGCTTGCGAAGCAGTTTATCGCTGAAACGGGCATCGATGCGCTGGCCTGCTCCTTCGGCACCACGCACGGCATCTATCTGAAGGTCCCGAAGCTGGACTTCGATGTGATCCGGAACGTCCGGAGGGAAACGGACAATATCCCTGTCGTTATGCACGGCGGCTCCGGCGTCTCAAGAGAAGATTTCCATACCTGCATCAAGGCGGGCGTCCGGAAAATCAATTACTTCACCTATATGGACAAGGCCGGCGGGACAGCGGCGTCGGACTACCTGGCCTCTCTGAAGGAAGGAGAGCCGATCTTCTGGTCGTCTGTGATCAGAAGCGCGGAAAAGGCACTGAAGGACAATATCATCGGCGCGATGAAGACTTTTGCGCTGATGGACTGAAGACAGAAAGCAGCGAAGAATTATAAAAGGAGAGGGAACAATGAATAAAAAGAAAATGACATTTGCACTGGCATTCTGCAACCGCGGCTTCATGCCCGGAGAGCTGATCTACGGCGCGCGCGAGGATATGATCAAGGCGGTTACAGACGCAGGCTATGACTATATCGCGATGGACGCGGAGCTCACGCGCTTCGGCGGAATTGAGACCCGTGACGAAGGTCTTCTGTACGCCAAATGGCTCCGTGAGCACGAGGGACAGTATGATGGCGTGATTTTCTCCATGCCGATCTTTGCGGACGAAAACGGCGCGATCACAGCCCTTCAGGACGCGGGTGTTCCGATCCTGATGCAGGCCTACCCGGACGAAATCGGCAAGATGGATTTCAAGCACCGCCGCGACGCCTACTGCGGCAAGTTCTCTGTCACGGACGTCTTCACCCAGTATCAGGTGCCCTTCACGGTGATGAAGCCGCATGTCGTGCATCCTCTGTCCGAGAAATTCCAGGAAAACCTTCGGGATTTCGCCGCGATCTGCCGCGTTGTGAACGGCATGAAGCGCTGCAATATCGGCTGCATCGGTGCGCGGACGACCGCCTTCAAGACCGTGCGTTTCGACGAAATCACGATGCAGAAGTACGGCATTAACGTGGAGTCCTTTGACCTTTCCGAACTGGTCTTCAAGGTTCAGAATCTGGCGGATGACGATGCGGCAGTTGTCAAGAAGACAGCCGATCTCGAGGCCTACACCGATTTCAGCCGTGTCTCGCAGGACAAGAAGCTGACACTCGCGAAGATTTCCGTCGTGATCGACGAGTATATCCGTGACTATCATCTGGATGCTTTGGCGCTTCGCTGCTGGAATGAAATGGAACAGATCCTCCGGGTCTGCCCCTGCGTACTGCTTTCCGAACTCAACGACAGAGGAATCGCGGCCTCCTGCGAGATCGATATGTGCTCCGCGATCACGATGCGCGCAATGGCGCTGGCCTCCGAAGAGCCGACGACGGTTCTCGACTGGAATAACAACTACGGCGATGACGAAAACAAGGTCATCCTGTTCCACTGCGGACCGGTGCCGAATTCTCTGATGACCGACAAGGGCGTCGTAACCTCGCACAAGATGTTCGACAAGAATGACCCGGGCTCGGGTTGCGGCACCTGCGAAGGCCGCATCGCGCCGAATGACATCACGATCAGTAACTGCCAGACCAAGGACGGCAAGATCATTGTCTACGCCTCCGAAGCGAAATTCACCGACGACCCGATCGAAGATGCCTTCTTTGGCTGCGCGGGCGTCTGCGAGCTTCCGGACTGCCAGGACAAGATGATCAAGCTCGCAAGAGGCGGCTTCAAGCACCACACCTCCG
>CAMOZF010000201.1 GCA_946630765.1 uncultured Lachnospiraceae bacterium
CAGTCCCCGACGGACATGGGCGTCAACATGGTCGGCTACTGCATCAGCGACGACGCGGTCTGTCAGGAGGCCAGCAAGCAGGAGATTGTGCGGCGCTACTACAAGGCGCTTCTTGAACGGGTCAATGACCACAAGGAGCAGGGCCTGCATGAGAAGGAGATCAACGGAATCGAGTCCATCATGGACCAGACGGAGATCACCGCGCAGTACCGGAGAGTCGTGAAGCCGGCGCTTGAGGCGCAGGAGCTTTCCGGCGGCCCCGCAGCGGCGATCGAGATGCCCGACGGAACTATTATCACCGGAAAGACCAAGGATATGCTCGGGTGCTTAAGCTCGATGCTGATCAATGCACTGAAGTACCTCGCGGGCATCGAGGACAGCCTGGAGCTGATCCCGAAGAACCTGCTCGACCCGGTGCAGAAACTGAAAACCGTTTATCTCGGGGCAGAAAATCCGCGGCTGCATTCGGATGAGACGCTGATCGCGCTTGCCGTCAATGCCGCGAACGACGAGAATGCCGAGCGTGCGCTTCAGGCGCTTCCGCTTCTTCGCGGCTGCGACGCGCACCTCACGGTCATCCCTTCCGGCATCGATATTGAAGTGTTCCGGCGCCTGAATATCAACCTGACCTGCGAGCCGAAATATCAGGGAACGAAGCTTTTCAGACTGTAAGAGCGGGCAGGGGAGAAATATTTATTAAAAACCTTTATTTTTCCTGAAAATACTCCTTTACAAGAGGGGAATGTTCTGGTAAAATATTATGGCAGTATTTATGCACATATTTCAAGGAGGAAATAGTTTTATGGCCAGAAAGTGGACTTACCTTTTCACTGAGGGCAATGCGACCATGCGTGAGCTTCTCGGCGGAAAGGGCGCAAACCTTGCTGAGATGACCAATATCGGTCTTCCCGTACCGCAGGGCTTTACTATCACAACCGAGGCATGTACTCAGTATTATGAAGACGGCCGCAAGATCAATGACGAGATCATGGGCCAGGTTATGGAATATGTCGCCAAGATGGAAGAAATCAACGGCAAGAAGTTCGGTGATTTGGAGAACCCGCTTCTGGTTTCGGTTCGTTCCGGCGCGCGCGCTTCCATGCCCGGTATGATGGACACCATTCTGAATCTTGGTCTGAATGATGATGTCGTTGCTGCGATGATCGCAGGCAACCCCGATCCGAAGTTTGAACGTTTCGTATATGACTCCTACAGAAGATTCATCCAGATGTTCTCCGACGTCGTTATGGAAGTCGGCAAGAAGTACTTCGAGGCGCTGATCGATGCCATGAAGGAAAAGAAGGGCGTCAAGTTCGATATCGAGCTGACCGCTGAAGATCTCAAGGAACTTGCAACCGAATTCAAGGCTGAGTACAAGAAGCAGCTTGGCGAAGATTTCCCGTCTGACCCGGTGGAGCAGCTGAAGCTTGCGATCGAGGCCGTGTTCCGTTCCTGGGACAACCCGCGTGCAAACGTTTACCGTCGTGACAATGATATCCCGTATTCCTGGGGTACCGCTGTCAACGTTATGCCGATGGTATTCGGTAACCTGAATGAAGAGTCCGGCACCGGCGTTGCGTTCACCCGTGACCCCGCTACCGGCGAGAAGAAGCTCATGGGCGAATTCCTGAAGAACGCACAGGGCGAAGACGTTGTTGCAGGCGTCCGCACCCCGATGCCGATCACCCAGATGGAGAACGAATTCCCCGAAGCTTACGAAGAATTCATCAAGGTCTGCGATATCCTTGAGAATCACTATCATGACATGCAGGACATGGAGTTCACAGTGGAAAACCGCAAGCTCTACATGCTGCAGTGCCGTAACGGCAAGCGTACCGCTCAGGCGGCTCTGAAGATCGCCTGCGACCTCGTGGACGAAGGCCACAAGACCGAAGCGGAAGCGGTTGCCATGATCGATCCCAGAAACCTTGACACCCTGCTTCATCCGCAGTTTGACCAGGCGGCTCTGAAGGCTGCGACTCCGCTCGGAAAAGGCCTTGGTGCTTCTCCCGGCGCTGCCTGCGGTAAGGTTGTGTTCAACGCTGACGACGCTGTTGCATGGGCAGAGCGGGGCGAGAAGGTTGTCCTTGTTCGTCTTGAGACCTCTCCCGAAGACATCACCGGTATGAAGGCGGCTCAGGGTATCCTGACTGTCCGCGGCGGTATGACCTCTCATGCAGCCGTTGTTGCCCGTGGTATGGGCGAATGCTGCGTATCCGGCTGCGGCGACATCAACATGGATGAAGAGAACAAGAAGTTCACCCTCGGCGGCGTAGAGTTCCACGAAGGCGACCCGATCTCCATTGACGGCACCACCGGCAACATCTACCAGGGCATCATCCCGACGGTTGACGCTCAGATCGCCGGCGAATTCGGCCGCATCATGGCTTGGGCTGACAAGTACCGCAAGCTCGGCGTCCGCACCAATGCAGATACCCCGCGCGATGCGAAGAAGGCTCGTGAGCTTGGCGCAGAAGGCATCGGCCTCTGCCGTACCGAGCACATGTTCTTCGATCCGGAAAGAATCGCTGCTTTCCGTGAGATGATCTGCTCCGATACAAAGGAAGAGAGAGAAGCTGCTCTTGCTAAGATCCTTCCCTATCAGCAGCAGGATTTCGAAGAGCTTTACGAAGCAATGGAAGGCTGCCCGGTTACGATCCGTTTCCTGGATCCGCCGCTTCATGAGTTCGTTCCCACGACCGAAGAGGAAATCGCCCAGCTTGCAGAAGCTCAGGGCAAGACCGTTGAGGAGATCAAGAACATCATCTCTGGTCTGCATGAGTTCAACCCGATGATGGGACACCGCGGCTGCCGTCTTGCAGTCACCTTCCCTGAAATCGCCGTGATGCAGACCCGTGCGGTCATCCGTGCAGCGATCAACGTGATGAAGAAGCATCCTGACTGGAATGTGGTTCCGGAAATCATGATCCCGCTTGTCGGCGAACTGAAAGAGCTGAAGTACGTCAAGAACTTCGTTGCAAAGACCGCTGATGAAGAGATCGCGAATGCCGGTATCGACATGCATTACAAGGTCGGCACCATGATCGAGATCCCGAGAGCCGCTCTTACGGCTGACGAGATTGCGAAGGAAGCAGAATTCTTCTCCTTCGGTACAAACGACCTGACTCAGATGACCTTCGGCTTCAGCCGTGACGACGCCGGCAAGTTCCTCGGCGCTTACTACGATGCCAAGATCTATGAGAACGATCCGTTTGCGAAGCTCGACCAGGTCGGCGTCGGCAAGCTTGTCAAGATGGCTGCGACCCTTGGCCGCGAGACCCGTCCCGACATCAAGCTCGGCATCTGCGGCGAGCACGGCGGAGATCCGTCTACCGTTGAGTTCTGCCACAAGGTTGGCCTGAACTACGTTTCCTGCTCACCCTTCCGTGTACCGATCGCCCGTCTTGCAGCAGCACAGGCAGCGATCAAGGATATGTGATCAGACAAAAAGCCAGTAAATATGCGGGCTTGAGTGCATTTTGCACCAGATAATTTATCGGCTCCGGTTTCTATGACAAAAAAGTAGAAGCCGGAGCTTTTCTATGATATGATTGATATTGACAACTCGATAAATTCAACTTTTTAAGGAAACACAGAATGGGGAAATTTGGCTTCCGAGTGGGGAAGACAGAAAACGGATTGGGAGGATTGGCGATGAAGGATTTTACAAAACTGGACCGGCTGCTGCAGGAATTTGCGGATAACAGTGTGCCCGGCTGCAGCTGCTCGATTATGCAGGGGGATCAGTTCCTCTACGAAGGGACGGCGGGCTACGCGGACATTGCGAAGAAAAAGCCCGTGGACAGGCATTCGATGTTCCGCCAGGCGTCGACGACGAAGCTTTTCACCTATGCGATCGTCGGCATGCTGTACGAGGAAGGCAGATTCCTGTTCTCTGACCCGATCGGAGACTACCTGCCGGAGTGGAAAAACACCAAAAAATATATCACAAAGCCGGATGGAACCGTTGATGTGGTTCCTGTCGAGCATCCGATTACGATCCGAAACGCGGTGGCCATGATGTGCGGACTGCCGTACTGCATGGCGCCGGCCCCGGATGCGAAGACGCCGACCCTTCAGGCGATGAGCCGCCAGATGGAGGCGCTTCTGAAAAAGGGGGTTCCGGATCTTCGCGACGAGGTGCGCGCCATGGCCGAGGTCCCGGTCATGTTCGAGCCCGGATCGCACTGGCTGTACGGCTTCGGCTCTGAAATCACCGGCGCGCTTGTCGAGACCTTTACGGGAAAGCCGCTTCGCGAGGTGATGCGGGAACGGATTATTGAGCCGCTGGAGCTTGAAGATACGGACACTTACATTACAGAGAAAAACCGTGACCAGATCGTCACGAACTACGGG
>CAMOZF010000202.1 GCA_946630765.1 uncultured Lachnospiraceae bacterium
GACGGCGTACACATGATCGCCGAGGGCTACAAGGTGGTCTTTGAGAATCTGAAGCCGTATCTGTTTTAAATCATTTACCTGCAGGCATCTTTGGGAGGACAAAACATATGAAAACGATTTATCTTGCGGGCGGCTGCTTCTGGGGCGTTCAGCGCTTTTTTGACCAGTTTAAAGGCGTTCTGTCGACGGAGACCGGTTACGCGAACGGGCCGACCGAGAACCCGAGCTATCAGGAGGTCTGCAGGGACAGCGGACACGCGGAAACCGTGAAGATCTGCTATGACGAGCAGGAAATCAGCCTTTCCGCGCTTCTGGATTACTATTTTCTCGCGATCGACCCGCTGTCCCTGAACCGGCAGGGCCACGATGAAGGGATTCAGTACCGGACCGGCATCTATTACACGGACGAGCAGGATCTTCCGGCGATCGGGAAGAAAATGCGCGAAGTGGAGGCGGCGCTCGGCGCGCCGCTTGCCGTCGAGGTACTGCCGCTGGAGAATTTCTATTCGGCGGAGGAATACCACCAGAAATATCTCGTGAAGAACCCGGGCGGTTACTGCCACCTTCCCGAGGCACTGTTTCACCTCGCTTCCGGGAAGTAACGCGAATGAAACGGAATGCTTCATCCAGGACAATCTGTATTACCTTTGCGAAGCCGAGGATCAGACATTCCCTCAGAAACTTGATGATTACGAAGCGGAAGAGCAATTCACACCTGAGTTTGTTGATCCGGCGGAAGCGATATGGATAAACCGATTTTCCGATCACGGGCCAAAGGATCAAAGATCGCTTGAACGGGAGGCAAGAGTACTGGACGGAGATTGTATTTGGTCGGATCTTTGCTGGACATTTGTTGGACAGGGTATGCTATAGTCCCCCATATAATAACAAAAATGTAACTATTCAGCACCCCCATTCGAAATGCTTCGCATTTCTCATGTCGGAGGTCAGAGCGGCTTCGCCTCTAGACCTCCTCGGATAAAAACATCAATAATCAGTCTGGAACGCAAGCGTTCCATCCGTGATTTTTGACGTTTTATCCGGGGAGCTGAATAGTTACACAAAAATCTGTTTTTCCAGGAGAAAATGACATGACATTACAGGAACTGCAGCAATTATATGACGCTTATGAACAGAACGAACAGCTGATTGCGGTACGTAATCAGGTTTACGAAGAGCTTGGGGGACTGCAAAACAGCTTTGAAAACGCTGCCGGGGGGCTTCAGGCGCCGCTCTCGGAAGAAGTGCGGGGATGGCTTGGGACACTGAACGCGCTGACTGCGCAGCCGCCGAGCATGTTCGCGGATAATGTCTCGAATGCGCTTCAGCGTATGGAAGGCTTCGGCGACTTCCTTAAGAAACCGGCCGGCGACAGCACGGTTTATGAACAGATGCGTGAAGCGCTGATCCGGCAGAACCCGGGTAATGCCGATCAGGTGATTGAAGACTTTGAGCGTCAGCTCAGAATTGCGAACGATCATTTCAACCTTGGGATCAGTGAGAATTACATCTGGAATCCCGAGCAGGGAGCCGAGCCGGAAGAACCTGAAAACAATATCCTCGAACCGGACGGTGATCTCTCGCCGTTTAGCTATAATCAGATGGTGGCGGACATCATGGAAGGCTTCCGGGAGGATTTGGTGCTTCCGGCCGAAAAAAGTCATACGCTGGCGCAGCTGATTGCCTTCCGCAGGCATTCCACCGATCCCGAGGAAGGTGACCAGCTGGCTTCCATATCAACGATCCAGAAGGATGTAGAGGATATTGAGAACAGCGAAGTCTTCCGGCAGGCAGTAGCCGAACTCGATGACGAGGGCTATAAGAATGCTGCAAAGGATCCGGACAAGTTTATCAGGATGCTTGAGGATCGCCAGGAAGTGCTTGACCGGGGCGGGGAACTTCAGGAAGAAAATAATATCGAAGAGGAGGAACCTGAAGAAGCGCCTGTCGAAGAAGAGACGGAGTATCCTACGAAATACAAGGCACTTCTGAAGTTTTTTGCCGATCAGGACACCTCTGAGATGACGCTCGAGGAGAAGAAGAGCAATCTCGCACCCGTTTTTGCCGCAAATCTGATTGTGCAGCAGGGCAGGGGCGAGGAGCTTGTTAACCAGGATGATTTCTTCAAATTCGCCCAGGAAATCAAGGGCCAAAAAGCATTTCAGCTCCTGACAAAGGGTATGAATGATCAGGAAGTAGAAAAGGCGAAGAATAATCCGGCGCCGTATATCCGGCAGATGAAGGTCATCGACATAGAGCTTAACAAACCGGTGAAAGAACTCGAGGAGCAGGAGGAAATAGCGCTGGAGGACACTGTTCCTGAGGCCCCGCCGTTCCCCGAAGGCTATGTCCCTCCGGTCCCCGGAAACGTGCCCGGGCCGGTACCTGTAATGCCGGCAAAGGACAATGCCGGACAGGAGGAACCGAAGGCTGAGGAAGAGCCAAAGGCTGAGGAAGAGCCAAAGGCCGAAGAAGGACAGCCGGAGGCAATCGATGAACGCGAGAAACCGGAGTTTGAGTATGAAGTCATCGATAAATTCGAAGAGGGTGATGTTCATACCGCGGAAGAATGGCTGAATAAGGTCAAAAAAGAAGCATCTGACAAACAGAAAAAAGGAGAACTGAATGATCGCACCGCTGCAGATCTTGCGACCCGTGTCCTTGCCGTCCGGATGCTTGCGAAAGCAAAGAGACACGAGTCGGGAAGCCTGAACAGGCAGCTGTCCGAAAAAGAAATTACAGATACTGTGGCCAAACTGAAGGAAAACGGCCACTTCCGTCAGTTCTATTCGAATCTTACGGCAGCCGACAATCAGCATGAAGCGCTGAAAGCCGACGTTAAAAAGGCATTGCAAAGGGGTCACTGCGGCGGAGTCGAGGACGAATTCAAGGCCCATCTTCGGAATCTTCCCGGCGGTGAGCTGGACAACAGCGATGCCAATCTGTCCTTCTATATGCCGACCGGAAAGGAGCGCATCGAGGCGCTTCAGAAACAGATCAGCGCGGGTAAAAACCCCATTTCCCCCACGGCGGAAATCGTGGCCATTCGGAATATTCTTAAGGCCGAGCGGAAAAAAGAGGCCACGATCGATAAGCCGATTCCGGCGACAGGAAGCCTTCGTACGGATGTCAGGAAGCTGCATGATGATCGTTTCTTCGCCAACGCAGCGACTCAAAAGTCCGTAAAGGATGCTGCCACCGCAGGACACGGCGGCGGAATCGTGGAAAAAGTATATGGGCTGAAAGTGAAGTTGGATAAGGAGTATCAAACGCAGCTGAAAGCCGGCAAGGGGAGCCTGCTTTCGGTTGATAAGAAACACAGGACGCTCTCAGAAGAAGGCGATGCCGTCCTGGGCGCCAATACCAGAGGCGGCCGTATAAAAGAGCTCCAGAAGGAGGCAAGTGAAATCAACCGTCAGCTCGAAGAGGCATCCGAGGCGGAACTGCCGCAGGTGATTGAAAGAGCAAAACCCATCATGGCGGAGTACCTGATCCATAATTCGGATCTGTACGATAAGTATGGACTTCCAAAGGGTGATAATGAAAAGAACCTTCGTAAGCCCATGCCCTGGAGCGCGATGGAGACGAAGATTCAAAAGGCCTTGGAACAGCCGAAGTTCAGGGATATGCAGCTTTCTGTCAAAAATGTCCGCTGTGCGATGAACACCATCATCAATGCGGAGTTTGAGGCGAAGCCGGTGGAAAATTCGATGCCGCTGGTAAAGGATCCGAACAAGGGGATCAACAACAATCCTGATGCTCCGGTACTGTAAAATCATACGTGTGCATCACCGAGCGCATTCAGACCGCGAAGGAAAACCCGAACGATCCGGACGTGCCGCTTGACAGTGTCGTGACGACCGGCGACCTTCGGGAAATGCAGCGCCTGAGCCGCGAGATGAAGGAAAAGGCCGCGAAGGTATTTGAAAACGACGGCAACGAGAAGAAGGGCATCGCCGTGCAGGAAAATGCCCCGGCGCCGATGCTGTAAAGGTGTCATGTCGGGCGGAGCGAAATACGTGGACGGGATGACAGAAAACAGAAAAAAGGAGAGTGATCTATGAGAAAGAGAGAATTATGGAACGACAACTGGACCTTTGAGAAGGAGGGCGTGCGCGCGGCGGTTTCACTCCCGCACACCTGGAACGCGAAGGACGGGACCGACGGCAAAAATGACTACTACCGCGGAACCTGCAGCTACACAAAGTCCTTTAAACGCCCGGATTTCGACGGAGAGCTCTGGATCGAATTCCGCGGCGCGGCGATGAGCGCCGAGGTCTTCTTAAACGGCCGGAAGCTGTCACGTCACGAGGGCGGCTATTCCACCTTCCGCGTGAATCTTACCGAGGCGC
>CAMOZF010000203.1 GCA_946630765.1 uncultured Lachnospiraceae bacterium
TGGGTCTCAGAGGCAGACAAAAGAAACGGGTATATTACTGATGATGAAAAGAAGACTGATCCTTTTTTCAGCATTCATAATCTGTGCGGGCCTCCTGCTTTCCGGCTGTTCCCGGGAAGAAACGGTTTCTTCGTATGAAAGGGATATTCTCGGCAAAATCACCGAGGGCATCGGCGAAGAAGGCCGCCTTCCGGGCTTCAGTGAGGACATCTGCGTGATCGACGGCGCGAAGCATTTTGACGAGACGCGGATCCTCGCAAATTACGCCGGGCTTTTCAACGAAACCGACCACAAGGTTCTGTATCAGAAGGGCGCGACGGAGAAGCTCTATCCCGCGAGCATGACCAAGATGATGACCGCGCTTCTTGTCGCGGAGCACTGCGAAGATCTGACGGAAATGGTCACCGTGACGGAAGAGGCGCTTCAGAATCTTCCCGAGAATTCTTCCATCGCCGGTCTTCAGGCAGGAGAGCGCTACACCGTTTCGGATCTTCTTTACGCCCTTCTCGTGCCTTCCGGAAATGACGCCGCCAATGTCCTTGCGATCCACGTCAGCGGAAGCGTTGAGGCCTTTGTGGCGCTGATGAATGAACGCGCGAAGGAGCTCGGCATGCTCGGTACGCATTTTGTGAATCCGAACGGCCTTCATGACAAGAACCACTACACGACGGTTTACGATCTGTACCTTCTGATGCGGGCCTTTGTACAGTACCCGAAGCTCTGTGACGCGGCTTCCTCCAAGGAGGCTTCCGGCGCAGCGCTTCAGCCGGACGGAAGCTACGCGCTCCGGACCTGGCGCTCCACGAATTCCTTCCTTCTCGGGTACGTGGAAATGTCCGAGGATCTGTCGCTTCGTGCGGCAAAAACCGGTTATACACAGCAGGCCGGCCGCTGTATGGCGGTCTATGTCAATGACAGCGAGGGCAAGGATTATTTCGCAGTGATCGGCAGCGCCGCATCCTACGATGTCCTCTATCAGGAAGTCAACAATCTGCTCTCGATCATCAGTGAGCAGTAAAAGAAAAGAATACCATGGCTGAGAAAAAGAACGACAAAATCATCAGAAACCGCCGCATTCCGATTACCTTTGTGGGTGTGGTCTTCATTCTGATCTTCGTGTATCTTGTGATACAGGGGGTTCTTTTCCTGCGCCGTAATAATGTTCAGGCCTATAACATCGGCTCGGCCGCTTCCGATCAGGTAACAGGCACCTTCCGCGGGATGATCCTTCGGGACGAGGTGCTGGTCGGCGCGGAGGACGATGGCTACATCAGTTATTATGCAACCAGCGGCGAACGTCTGAAAAACGGCTCGCTCGTCTGCACAATCGACGAAAACGGCGGCCTCGAGGAGCGTCTGCACCTGCTTTATACCGGAAAGGACGTTCTCAGTAAAGACAGTCTCCGGCGGTTCCGCTATACGATCCTCGACGCGAAGCAGACCTATGATCCGATGGATTTCCGCACCGCGATGTCGGCGCACACAGAAATCCGCGCGGCCGTACTCAGCTGCCTCCTGTCGGACGATTACGAGAGCGTCGAAAAGATTCTTCCGGAAGGCGGCTTTACCGCGCAGGAGACGAAGAGCAGCGGTTTCTTCCTTCTGTGGGAGGACGGATATGAAGGGAAAACACCGGCCGATCTGAAGGCTGCCGATTTTGAAAAAGACAAGACAGGCTATAGCTACCGGCAGCACGTCAGCGGCGATCAGATCAAGCGCGGAGAAACCGCCTACAAGCTCGTGACGGACAATAAGTTCAACATCGTCTTTCCGCTGACGGAGGCGATGCGGATCAGCTTTTCCGAGAAGAAAAATCTGACAATCCGCCTTCTCGACGGCACCGAAATCACCGGCGCGTATTCCGAATCCGAGCTTTCCGACCGGACGATGGCCGGCGTGATCAGTTTCTCGAAATTCGGCGGAAATTATCTGGATTCCAGATTCATCGATTTCCAGATTCTCGACAGCGAGGTCTACGGCTACAAGATTCCAGAGTCGGCCGTCGTTCAGAAAAACTTCTTCGTCATCGACCGCTCCTATATCACGACCGGCGGAAACTCGAGTCAGAACGGCCTGATGATCGAATCCGACGACGGTGCGCATTTCGTTCCGGCAACAGTCTATCTGAAGCGGGAAGGAGAGGATTCCTTCATCATTGGTGACGAAAACACGGCCTACGTCTACAGCGACGAGCTTTCCGCGGGAATGCGCGCGATCTGTATGGAGGAATCTTCTTCACAGGAGCGAACGTCCCTCGGCGTGACTGCCGTTATCGAAGGTGTCTATCAGATCAATCAGGGATACTGCATTTTCAAGCCGATCCTTCGGATTTCGAATTCGCTGGACACCTCCTATACGGTGATTGCGGCCGGCATGCGCTACGGACTGCAGCCCTACGACCGTATCCTGCTTGAGGGGTCTGACGTCTCGGAGGACGATTTTATCTATGAATAGGAGTCTTTGAATGTCTGTTACAGAAAATTACAGCGCAGTGTGCGCGCGGATCCGAAGCGCCTGCAAAAGGGCGGGAAGAGATCCGAAAGAGGTCACGCTGATCGCTGTCAGTAAAACCAAGCCGGTGTCGATGATTCAGGAGCTTTTATCGGCCGGACAGCTGGATTTCGGCGAAAATTATGTGCAGGAGCTTCATGAAAAGGCACAGGTGCTCCCGGAAGCGCATTTTCATATGATCGGACATCTTCAGCGGAACAAGGTGAAGATGACGGTCGGCTCGGTGTCGATGATCCATTCCGTTGATTCTCTGCGGCTCGCGGAGGAGATTTCCAAGGAATCCGTAAAACGCGGCATCGTGACAGATGTTCTTCTGGAGATCAACGGCGGAAACGAGGAAAGCAAATACGGCTACGATTTTTCAGAAGCGGAGGAAGCCGCGCGGGAAATGAGCACGCTTCCCGGCATTCATATAAGAGGCCTGATGTGCGTCGCGCCTTTTGTCAGCGATCCGGAGGAGAACCGTCCCATTTTCAGAAAAATATCACAATTAGCGGTTGACATTGAAGCGAAAAACATAGATAATATAGAGATGAATGTGTTGTCCATGGGGATGACGGGTGATTTCGAGGTTGCCATTGAGGAGGGCGCGACCATGGTGCGTGTCGGTACGGCGATTTTCGGAGAAAGAGTTTACAGGAGTAATTGAGATGGGCGTTGTTGATAACTTCTTGAAGAAAATGAAAATGGTCAACGAAGAAGACGAGTACGATGACTACGACGAATACGACGATTACGAGGACGATGACGAAATCCTCTCCGGCAGAAAGAAGCAGGAGAAGGTAAAGAAGCCCTCCCGCACGAAGGAAAGAGCGCGCGATAACGATCCGGACGATTTCGACGATTTCGAGGAGAAGGTCGATATGCCTGTCGAGAAGCCGGAAAGAAAGGCTGCTCCCGCGAGAAAGTCCACGTCGTATACGCAGAGCTCCTACGCTTCCGGCTCCTACAGCCAGGGCGGCCGCAGCAATGTCGTCGGTATGAACCGTGCCGGCTCAGCTGAGGTGTGCATGGTCATGCCCAGAAGCTTTGACGATGCCAACACGATTGCGGAGCTCCTTCTTGAGAGAAAGGCCGTCGTTCTGAACCTCGAAGGCATTGATCTTTCTGCCGCACAGCGGATCATCGACTTTGCTTCCGGCGCCTGCTATACCGTCGGCGGCAATCTCCAGAAGATCAGCCGGAAGATTTTCATCGTCGTTCCGCGTGAAATGAACCTCTCCGGAGACTTCGAACAGCTTGTCGGCGACATGGTGGACCTGAATTCCTTCAGCCTTTAAGGAGCGACCTCTGAATATATGAAAAAGAATGCTGCCAAATACGGCATATTTACGCTGGTTATGGCGCTTGTGATCCTTTTCGACCGTCTGACGAAAGTCTGGGCGGTCGAAAATCTTATGGGAAAAGCGCCGATTGAACTGATCCCGAATGTATTTGAACTGCGGTATCTCGAGAATTTCGGGATGGCCTTCGGACTCCTGCAGAATAAGCAGGTGTTTTTCTATGTTACGACCGCGGTGATTCTTCTTCTGGTCCTGTACCTTCTGTACCGGACGCCGATGAACAAGCGCTTCCTGCCGATGCTGCTCACGATTTCGATGATGACCGGCGGCGCAGTCGGCAATCTGGTCGACAGAATTTCCACAAAATACGTGGTGGATTTTCTCTACTTCAAGCTGATCAACTTCCCGATCTTCAATGTGGCGGACAGCTTTGTCACGCTCAGTTCGATTGCGCTTTTCGTCCTTCTTCTTTTTGTCTACAAGGATGAGGAGTTCACCGAGACCTACGGCTTCCGGAAGAAAAAAGC
>CAMOZF010000204.1 GCA_946630765.1 uncultured Lachnospiraceae bacterium
GCTTTGAGGCCGTACTTCTTACGCTCTTTCATTCTCGGGTCACGAGTGAGGTAACCTGCTTTTTTCAGAATCGGACGGTTCTCGGCGTCTGCTTCGCAGAGTGCGCGGGAAAGGCCGTGACGGATTGCGCCAGCCTGACCGGTGGTGCCGCCGCCTCTGACGGTAACGATGATGTCGTACTTGCCAACAGAATCGGTCGCAACGAGCGGCTGATTCACGACGAGCTTCAGGGTTTCAAGACCGAAGTAATCATCAATACCTCTTTTATTGATCGTGATATTGCCTGTACCGGCTTTGATATAGACGCGAGCGATCGAGCTCTTTCTTCTGCCGGTTCCGTAATACTTATCTGCCATCTCTTATCTCCTCCTGCTGATTAGAAAGTTAATGTCTCAGGCTTCTGAGCAGCATGCGGATGCTCCGGACCTGCGTATACATGTAACTTTGAAAGCATCTGATTGCCAAGGGGTCCTTTCGGAAGCATGCCCTTTACTGCATGACGAAGCACCTGATCGGGCTTCTTCGCGAGCATTTCCTTGAGCGTGGTGGATCTGAAACCGCCGATATAATCGGAGTGGGAGTAGTACAGCTTCTGATCCAGCTTCTTGCCGGTAACGACAATCTTCTCAGCATTTACGATAATAACATAATCACCGGTGTCAATGTGCGGTGTAAAGGTAGGCTTATTCTTTCCTCTCAGGACCTTCGCAACTTCAGAGCTGAGGCGGCCTAATGTAAGTCCAGCGGCGTCCACGACATACCATTTTCTGTCGATGGTCTTCGGACTTGCCATAAATGTATTCATGGTCTTCTCCTCCAAACTGATCGTTCAAATGATTGATATTTTATTAAGCATCTCTCTGTCGACCTGTGTTTACCGGGGCTTTGGCTCGCACAGTCACGAAGAGGACAGCTTTTATATTATATTACAGCAAACTTCTGGTGTCAAGATAAAAAATGCACGGAAGTTTGATTTTTTCCAGGATTTTATTCGTATTTGAGGAATCCTTCCCCCAGAACCTCACGGGCGTCCATGACAATGACAAAGGCCTTCGGATCGAGGTCATAGACGATTTCCTTCAGACGGACAATCTGCTTCTTGTTCAGCGCGACAAAGAGCATTTTCTTCTCTTCTCTGGAGTACATGCCTTCGGCCTGAATGGCCGTTGCGCCGCGGTCGATTTCTTTCATGATCAGCTCGGCAATTTCGCTGTAGCGGTCGGAAATGATGTAGACACCCTTCGCGAATTTACTGCCCTCCAGCACCATGTCGGAAACCTTGCTGCTGATTGCCACGGCGATAATCGAATAGAGACCGATCTGCAGGCTGAAGGTCAGAAGGCCGCCGAGAATGACAATACCGTCAAGGACCTGCATGATCTGCGGCACGGAATAATACGGAAGGATCTTTTCGTGTATCAATGCTGCAGAGGTATCTGTGCCTCCTGTTGTGCCATCCACGTAGAAAACCAGGCCGAGTCCGACGCCGTAGATAATGCCGCCGAAAATCACCTGCAGGAGAAGATCCGTGTGCTCCATGACCGGAATCGGCGGGATAATCGCCAGGAAAGCGGTAAAGACACTGGTAGAGAGCACCGTCCGCTTGATAAAGCCCCAGCCTTTGATCCGCCAGGCCAGTAAAAACAGGGGAATATTCAACACGAGGGTTGTAATCCACAGCGGAATTCTGCCGCCGGAAAGATGCTTTACGATAATGGCCACGCCGGAAAAACCGCCGAGCACAATTCCTGACGGGTCGAAAACCATATTGGTCATCGCGGCCATCAGAAGATCCCCGAGAATTATGAAAAGTACGGTTTTGACTTTTCTGTGATTGCTCAAAAATTTCATACTCAAAAAAATTTTTTCTGCAGGAAAAAGGGCGCTAAAAGCGTTGATTTTTCTGCAGATTCGATCAAACTGTTTACAAATTCTGTTACAGAAAATTGGACATCCTGTGACTTCCATTTCCCCTGATCATCTGCTACAATTGCTCCAACTTAACAAAGATCTCCTCATATGGAGTAAGAAAAGGAGGAAGTGATGGCCAAGAAAAATAAGCATCATATCACAGACACCAGTTCCGATTCCCTTCTTTCCGGGTTATACTCTCCTCAGAGAAGAGCACTGATCCTGCAGCCGCCCGAAACGCTTACGATCGGCTATCGGCTCAGAAGAGAACGTTACCTTCGCAAATGGACGCTGGATCAGATGTCCGCGTACCTCGGGATTTCGATCAGCTATCTCGGCGCGCTGGAACGCGGCGACCGCGCAGTTTCCGCCAAAATGATGCGGAAGCTCCACCGTAAGCTGAATCTGTCCTATGACTTTCTGCTGGAAGGCATCTCGCTGACAGGCGAAGCCATCTCGCAGTATGTACGCGAATCTTCTGATTACAGTGTCCAGCACAATCTGGACGTCCTTTTAGGGGTCTGTTCAGACGATGAACTTGAGAACTGCTATGAACTCGTCCACACGTATCTTACAACCCATCGCCAGCGAATCTATGAACCAAAATCACCTGCTCCGAAACCGCCTAGAAAGAGCGCTGCTCCAAAAAAGTATGCGGCAGCCGCAGACAAGCCGGACGGCGCGGAAGCTTCGGACCATTCTTCCAAAAACAACTCTACAAAGCGGTAATTTCATCTTCGCCGATCCGGATCTTTCCGGCCTTCAGAAGCGAACCGAGTGCCTTTTTGAAACCGTTTTTGCTCATTGAGAGCTCACGGCGCACCAGCTCAGGCGAAGCATTTTCCGAGAAAGGCAGCATTCCGCCGTACTCTTCCATCTTCTTCAGGATGACCTCCGCATCCGACTGAATCTGCGCGTAATCGCGGGCGCGGACCGAGAGATCCAGCTTGCCGTCCTTTCGCACGCGGACGATCCGTCCTGTGACTTCTTCGCCGAGACGGTATTTACGAAACACCTGAGACGCGGGGATCAGGCCGAAGATCATGCGCTTCGGGTCTGCTTCCCTGGGATAGACCGCGACGAATACGCCGTAGCTTTTTTCGGAGCGGTATACGATTCCCGTAAATTCATCTTCCTCGCGGAATTCTCCGCGGCGGGCAGGAGAAAGCCGGTCGTATACTCTTGTTGTGCCTGCAAGCCGCATCGAGCGGTCCAGATACATATAGACGAGGACCCGGTCGCCGGAACTGAGACGTTCTTCCTGCTCCTGGAAGGGAATGAGAAGATCCTTTTCCAGGCCCCAGTCGACAAAGGCGCCGGTTCTTGTCGAGGCCCTGACCTCGAGACGGGCAAATTCGCCGAGCTGGATTTTGGGGGTATGGATCGTTGCAATCGGCCGGTCTTCCGAATCACGGTAGATGAAGACCCGGATCTGATCGCCGGTCTTCAGGTTTTCGGGAACCTGTTTCTTCGGAAGAAGGATGCTCTCTTCTGTTCCTGTCTTTCCGAGGTAGTGACCGAAATCGGTCTCCCGGAGTACGGTAAGCGTTTCGTATTCGCCGATATGGAAATCTGTTTTCATTGAGGTTATTCCGTCCTTTTTGGTAAATGAAACCGGAAGCGGCACGTTTATCGTAAACGGCCGGCTTTCCCGGTCTGTCAGCGCTGTGTCAAAAAGGAAAGGCAGTAACAACTACTGCCTTTCCTCCGCTCTTATCTAAATCCTTAAGGATTAGTTCTCAGCAACCTCTCTTGCGTACATTTCCTTGAGTTCCTCGAGGTGTTTGTAACGGATGACCGCATTCTTAGCAGCCTTGTCAAACAGCTTCTCGGCTCTCTCCGGGAACGAACGGGTAAGAGATGAGTAACGTGCTTCGTTGAGGATGAATTCCTTGTAATCGGTGGTCGCGGGCTTGCTGTCGATCGAGAAGGGGTTCTTGCCTTCCGCCTTCAGTGCCGGGTTGTAACGGAACATGTTCCAGTAGCCGGCAGTTACGGCGTTCTTCATTTCCTTCTGGCAGTTGACCATGCCGCCCTTGATGGAGTGCATTTCGCACGGTGCATAACCGATGACGAGTGACGGTCCGTGGTAAGCTTCTGCTTCCTTGAGGGCCTTCAGGGTCTGGTTCTGGTCTGCGCCCATAGCGATCTGCGCTACATAGACATAACCGTAGGACATTGCGATTTCCGCAAGGCTCTTCTTCTGGATTTCCTTGCCGGCTGCCGCGAACTGTGCGACCTGACCGATCTGGGAAGCCTTCGAAGCCTGTCCACCGGTATTGGAGTAAACTTCGGTATCGAATACCATGACATTGACGTCCTCACCGGAAGCCAGTACATGATCAAGTCCGCCGAAGCCGATATCATATGCCCAGCCGTCGCCGCCGAAGATCCATACGGACTTCTTGG
>CAMOZF010000205.1 GCA_946630765.1 uncultured Lachnospiraceae bacterium
ATCTGTGATGACGAAAAGGATATCGTGAGAGCGCTGAAAATCTACCTGTCGGATGCGGAATATCGTATGATCGAAGCCGCCAACGGTCAGGAAGCGGTAGAGAAGATCCAAAAGGAGGACGTTCATCTGGCCATACTGGACATTATGATGCCGGTGATGGACGGAATTGAGGCGACCGCGAAAATCCGCGAATTCAGCAATATCCCGATCATTCTTCTGACAGCCAAATCCGAAGACAGTGATATTGTCCTGGGACTAAATGTCGGCGCGGATGACTATATCACGAAGCCCTTCAATCCGGTGGAGGTGTCGGCGCGCGTGAAGTCCCAGCTTCGGCGCTATTTCCGGCTTGGCGGCGGCGCTGCAGCGCCGGAAATACTGAGCGTCGGGGGCATCGAGCTTTCGGACCGTGCGAAGCGCGTGACAGTGGACGGAGAAACCGTGAGCCTGACGCCGACGGAATTTGAGATCCTGAAGCTGATGATGCAGAACCAGGGAAAGGTCTTTTCTCCGCAGGAAATCTACCGTGAAGTCTGGAAAGAACCGGCGATCGGAAGTGATAACACCGTTGCGGTGCATATCCGGCATCTTCGGGAGAAGGTTGAAGTGGATCCTGCGAACCCGCGCTACATCAAAGTGATTTTCGGACGCGGCTACTACATATGAGGGAGGACTCGAAATGAAGCGCTTTCTGTATTCCGTCGGCGGAAAAACTGTCCTGTTTCTGGTGACCGTATTTTCGGTGATTCTGACGGTGATCTTTTCGATTGCCGCAGTCCTGATGATCGACCAGGACTTCTATACAAAATCGAAACAACAGACAGAAAAAGAGACAAGACAAAGCCTCCTGGAAGGTTATGGCAGCGATATTATTAACGGGAAGCTGCAGTTTAATATCACAAGCGCAATCCCGGGCTTTGACTGGGTCCTTCGGGATGAGAAAGGAACGGTGATCGACCACAGTGATGATGCTGAGGCTTTCCAGGCTTCCGAAAGTGCAGATGGAGAGGCTGATTTGTGGGAGCTGCATTATGCTGTCTTTCGGGCAGAAGAAGAGCAGGACATTTTCAGTATTATCCCCTATGATCCGGACGATCCGCCGGTTTACGGAGATGAAGCTGAGTTCTACAGCGTCTCTCTGCACCTCAGGGAGGATGCACAGGCTTTCATGCCCTTCCGACTGGTGATGAAGCTGATCGCGATCGGATACCGCCTTCGCTATATCGTCTTTGGCCTGATCCTGCTTTCTTTACTTCTCGGGATCTTTTCCTTTATCGGACTCATGTGTGCATCGGGAAGAAGAAACGGACAGGAGGAGCTGTGTCCGGGACCGCTTCACAAAGTCCCGACAGACCTTCTTCTTCTGCTCACGCTGATTCCGGCCGGCATCCTCGTGGTCAGCTTATTGGAGGAATTCGAAGGCTCGGGAACTTTCGCCGAGATCATCGCAGCGCTTAGCGGAATCGTTCTTTTCGTGCTTCTTCTTGCGCTGTCCATGAGCTTTGCAGTCAGGATAAAGACGCGGACCCTGCTGAAAAACACGCTGATCTGTCGGATCCTCCTGATCGTCCTGAAAGGGCTCCGCGCCTGTGCTTCGGGGATCATGTATGTGATTCGGAATACGCCGCTCATCTGGCGGACGGTCATTGCGATTGTACTTATCAGTGTGCTGGAACTTCTGATGATCGCGACTTTCAGCAGTGTATATACAATGGAGCTGTTCATTTTCTGGCTGATTGAAAAGCTCGTTCTCGTGCCGGCAGTTCTGATCGCGGCGATTGCACTTCGAAGACTTGAACGGGCCGGACAAGAGCTGGCGTCCGGCCATCCGCCGAAGAAAGTGCAGACACGCGGACTTTTCCTGAATTTCAGGAGGCATGCGGAGAATCTGAACAGCCTCAGCGACAGCATCACCGAGCAGGTGGAGCAGCGTTTAAAAAGCGAGCGCATGAAGACGGAACTGATTACCAATGTCTCGCATGATCTGAAGACACCGCTGACGTCGATTATCAACTATTCGGATCTGATCTCAAGAGAACTCTGTGACAATCCGAAGATCACGGAGTATGCGGAGGTCCTGAAGCGACAGTCCGATAAACTCCGCCGGCTGATTGAGGATCTTACAGAGGCCAGCAAAGCCAGTACCGGCAATCTGGAGATCCATCCGGAGCCCTGTGATGTGAATGTATTCCTGTCTCAGTCCGCCGGAGAGTACGAGGACCGGCTGAAAGGCGCCGGGCTGCACGCGGTGGTGGAAACGCAGCCGGAACCGGTGATGATCCTTGCGGATCCGCGGCGGATGTGGCGCGTTTTCGACAACCTGATGAGTAATGTCTGTAAGTATGCGCTTCCCGGCACCCGGGTCTATATGAATCTCTCACTGACGAATGAGGCAGTCTGCATTGCGATCAAAAATATCTCAAGAGAGCCGCTGAATATGCGTCCCGAGGAACTGACAGAGCGTTTTGTGCGCGGCGATATGTCGCGAAATACGGATGGAAACGGGCTCGGCCTGTCGATTGCGCGAAGCCTTGTCGAACTCCAGGGAGGCAGCTTCAGTATCGATACGGACGGGGATCTTTTCAAGGTTTCCTTGCGCTTTCCACGGCATTTACAGGCACTTCCGGCTGATTTGACCTGATCATTGCATATTTTAGCATGATTATTTTCATAAAAGTCACCAAATCGTCACAAATAGGTCCTATAATATATAATGGCTTCACAGACCAAAAAGGCGGGCCTGATGAATCGGATCTTGGGAGGGTAAAATGAACGTTTTTGATATACTGAATCTGACGATCATGGCGGTATTTTCCGTGCTCTGCTGTTATCAGTTCCTGTATATTCCGATCTCCTGGTGGAAAAAGCCGAAGCCGCATCGGGAAACGGTGATGCACCGTTTTGCGGTTCTGGTGGCGGCGAGAAATGAGGCGCTCGTGATCGGGAATCTGATCGAGAGTATCCGGCAGCAGGACTACCCCGAAGAGCTGATCGACATCTATGTGATGGCCGACAACTGCACGGATGACACCGCGGAGATTGCCGAAAAGGCAGGCGCAGTGGTTTATAAGCGTTTCAACCGGAATCTGATCGGAAAGGGATATGTGCTTCATGACCTTCTCGAGAAGCTGAAGGAAGAGAAGCGTTTTGAGAAGTACGATGGTTTTTTTGTATTTGACGCGGACAATGTTCTCCGCGAGAACTATATTTCCGAGATGAATAAGACCTTCTCGGACGGGTACCAGGTGGTGACCGGTTACCGGAATTCCAAGAACTTCGGAGACAACTGGATCACGGCGGGCATCGGACTGTGGTTCCTCAGAGAATCGCGCTATCTGAACTACTCCCGGCATCTTGTCGGCACCTCTGCCGCGATCGGCGGCACCGGCTTCTGTACCGCGCGGATGCTTCTGGAGCGCTACAACGGATGGAACTTCTTCACGCTGACGGAGGATCTGGAATTCACCTCCCGCGTGATCAGCGACGGATACCGGATCGGCTTCTGCCGGGAAGCGGAGCTCTACGACGAGCAGCCGGTGGAGTTTCGGATCTCCTGGCGGCAGCGGCTCCGCTGGTCCCGCGGCTATCTTCAGATGCTCGGCAAATACGGCCTCGGCCTTTTCAAAAACCTGTTCCGCACCGAGCTTCCGAACCGTTTTGCAAGCTTTGATATACTGATGAATATTGTTCCGGCCATTGTGATGGGCGGACTCGGACTGATCATCAACGCCGTCAATATGATCTGGCTTCTTCTGAACGAGGCGCCAGCGGATGAGCTGGTGCTGCCGCTTCTGAAGGCCGTTGTCGGCGGCTATGCGCTGTTCTTCATCATGGGGCTCATCACGACAATCAGCGAATGGAAGCACATTCACACGAGTACCGGGAAAAAGATCCTCTATATGTTCACCTTCCCGCTTTTCATGTTCACCTTTATGCCGATCTCGATCCAGTCGATTTTCGTCAGGGTGCAGTGGAAGCCGATCCGTCATACGCGCGCAATGAACCGGGCGGCGGTGGAAAGCAACCGTTCAGACCGGCGCTGAGTATCAGCCTGCCGTTGTGCTCAGGTCGATGCCGGCCGTCATGCTGATCAGAATCAGGAAGAACCAGGTCGACAGAAAGGCAATCACCGGGTAGAGAATCAGGCCGAGAATCCGAAGCGCCAGCTTGTCTGAGCGAAGCAGCGGAAGGTGGGACCAGACATCCCGGTAGTTGAAGTCGACCAGCACGAAAAAGATTGACGGAAGCAGTACAAATGCATATTCTACGAGGCGGCCGCCGAAGGTATTCATGGTCGAGCCGCCGGCATAGGTCAG
>CAMOZF010000206.1 GCA_946630765.1 uncultured Lachnospiraceae bacterium
AGTCCCAGGGCGTTCCCGGATCCCGACTGCCCGCCGCATTTCTATGCGCACGGACACAATCCGCAGTACCGGCATTTCGGGGCGCTGATGCGCTACATGAACCGGGTGACGAGCCTGATTTCCGGCGGAAGATCGGTAAATCCCGCCGCGATCCTCTACAATGCCGAGGCGGACTGGGCCGGGGAGATGATGTACCTGCAGAAGCCGGCGATCGAGCTTTACGATCACCAGATCGATTATCATTTTATTCCGGCGGATGTCTTCACGGACGAACGCTACCGGCTCGATCCGGGCAGTGTACTCTCTGTGAACGGACAGGCGTATACCGCGCTGATCATCCCCTATATGCAGTATATCCCGGAGGCCGCGCTTCTTGCAGCAAAGCGGTATTCCGGGCAGGGCTTCCCCGTGCTTTTCGTGGATGCGCTTCCGGAAGGGACGATCGAAAAAGGACACGCGGGCGCGCCGAAGGACGGCGAATTCACGGTCGTTCCGCTATCTGAACTTGCGGGAGAACTGGAAAAGCGCGGCTTGAAGGATGCGGTGATCGCGCCTGAAAACAGCCGGATCCGCGTGCTTCATTATCAGGCAGCGGATGAATTCTATATGCTGGTGAATGAAGGCACCGAGCCCTATGAGGGAACCGTGCAGCTTCCGTTCGAAGGACCGGTGAGCCTCTATGACGCCTGGGAGAATCAGGTCGTCGAGATCGCCGCGGGTCCGGATATTCCGCTCGCGCTGGATCCGTCAAAGAGCATTTTCCTGTTCCGGGGAGATTATGGAGACGGGCGGACCGGGAAAATCGCCGCGCGGAAGGCACTTTTCTCGCAGGCGGCGAAGGAAGACTTCAGCGAAGGCTGGACGCGCACCTTCTGCAAGTCCATCGACTATCCGGGCTTCGGCGCGGAAAAAACGATCAGCCTTCCCGATACGCTTCATGAGGAGGAACCGGATTTCTCGGGCTTTGTGCGCTACGAGAAGACCCTGACTGCGGAAGAAAACGAAAAGGTCCTTCTTGAAATCACGGACGCGTATGAAGGCGTGGAGCTCTTCGTCAATGACGAAAGCCTCGGAATCCAGATCGTTCCGACGTATCGTTACGATCTTTCCGACGCCCTTCGCCCGGGCGAGAACCGGATCCGGATTGAGGTCGCGACGACCCTGGAGCGGGAGGCGCAGAATTTCCCGAACCGCTATAAGGCGATGGGACTTCAGCTGCCGCCCTCGACCGTGCCCTCCGGCATCAGCGGAAAGGTATTTTTGTCGCGGCACTGAAAAATTGAAAAAAATCAAATTTCGGCATTTTTGTTGGATATTTGAGGGACCCCGCTTTTATGGCGGGGCCCTGTTTTTTTGCGGGCAGGGGAAGGCCGGAAACGGGTTCCGCTGCTCTTCTGATATTGACAGAAAGGAAAAGAAAAGGTAAGATAGAGGACGGGCAGTGTGCATTCTGACACGGCCCAAAATCATGATTTTCAGGAGAATGATTCCATGACAGCGGAAGAAGTCATGCGCGAGATTGAAAAGGAAGACGCACAGTTTGTGTGTCTGAGCTTCTGCGACGTATACGGCGCAGAAAAAACCATTACACTGATGCCCTCGGAGATGGAGCGGGCGATGAAGAGCGGAATACCTTTGGACGCCTCCCAGATCGCGGGCTTCAAGATGGACAGCAAGATTGATCTACTCGCGTTTCCGGACCCCGATACACTTTCCCGGCTCCCGCAGAGCCTGCAGGACGAGGAAATGGGAACGGCCATGCGGATGTGTGCCAATATTTACCTGCCGGACGGGACACGTTTTGAGAACGATTCCCGGGCGATTCTCGAGAAAGCCGTGAACGAGGCGAAAAGCCGCGGCTACAGCTTCAATTTCGGACCTGCGATCGAGTTCTATCTTTTCAGCCAGGAAGGGCAGGAGGCGAGCCGCCGGCCGCTGGATCAGGCGGGGTATATGGCCGCCCAGCCCGAGGACCGCTGTGAGAAGATTCGCCGGGCGATCTGTCTGGACCTTCGGAAGATGGGCATTCAGCCGGAATGCGCCTATCACGAGGGCGGACCGGGGCAGAATAAGATCAAGTTCCGCTTCAACGACCCGCTGCGGGCGGCGGATGCGGCGGTTTCGTACCGCGCGGTTGTGAGCTCGGTCGCAGCCCGGCACGGACTCTATGCGGACTTTTCGCCGAAGCCGCTCGAGAAGCTTCCCGGCAACAGCATGCATGTGAATATGTCGATCGAGTCCAGCGACGGCAGAGACCGGACGCCCGACATCATCGCGGGAATTCTTCAGAAGATTCCGGAAATGACGCTTTTCCTGAACCCCGCGAAAAAGTCCTACAAGCGTCTGGGACATGACGAGGCGCCGAAGTACATCAGCTGGTCGGACGCGAACCGTTCGACGCTGATCCGGATCCCGGCCTACGGCGGATACACGCGCTTCGAGCTGCGTTCTCCGGACAACCTTGCGAATCCCTACATCGCGTTTGCGCTTCTGATCTACGCAAGCCTGTACGGAATCTCGGAAAAGCCGATGCTTCAGAAGGCCAGCGAGCAGGATCTTTTTGACAGCGACAGCAAGTCCGTCGGGAAGCTGAAGACGCTGCCGCCGACGCTTTCGGACGCCCAGCAGAAGGCCAGAAACAGCATTCTGGTGCACAAGGCGCTGCCGGACAAGGTGATTGCGGCATATTTATAGAAAGGTTTTATTACGTATGACATTTGAAGAGAAACAGGCGGAGTACGCGCGGCTGATCGTGAAGGCGGGCGCCGCGGTCCGGAAAGGCCAGAAGGTGTATTTTACCTGCCCGATCGAAAGCTACGAATTCGGGCGGATGGTTGTGAAGGAGGCGTACCTTGCAGGTGCGTCCGAGGTGGTGATCCACTGGCAGGATGATGTGGCGGCGCGCATGAAATATGACTACGCACCGCTCGAGGTTTTCGAGACCTTCCCCGAGTGGCGGGCGCTCGAAATGAATACCTACGCCAAAACAGACGTGGCATTTATCTTCCTTGCGGGCTCCGATCCGGAAGCCTTCAAGGGCGTGGATCTGAAGAAGCAGGAGGCGGCGATGAAGGCCTCCCACGAGGCGCTGAAGGACTACCGGAAGGCGCAGAGCACGATGGCCGTCAAATGGACCGTTCTCGCGATTCCGAGCCGCGCATGGGCGGCGAAGGTCTTCCCCGAAATGAACGTCGATACGGCGGTGACACGCCTGTGGGACGCGATCTTTGCGACGGTGCGGATCGGGGACGGCGACTCCTATGAGAAGTGGATGCGGCATGCGGACAATCTCGCGGAAAAGTGCCGGATCCTGACCGAATGGCAGCTTCAGTCCCTGCACTATGAGAATAGTCTCGGGACCGATTTCACGGTCGGCCTCGTAGAGAATCACCGCTGGGAAGGCGGGGCGGACAAGGACCCGGTCGACGGCTCGCGCTTTTTCGCGAACATGCCGACGGAGGAGGTCTTTACGATGCCCGACAACCGGAAGGCGGAGGGCACGCTGGTTGCCTCCATGCCGCTTTCCTACCGGGGAACGCTGATCGAGAACTTCCGCTTCACCTTCAAAGCCGGCGAGGTTGTGGACTACGACGCGGAGAAGGGCAAGGACAGCCTGAAGTCGATTCTGGAGTCCGATCCCGGCTCGAAACGCCTCGGCGAATGTGCGCTCGTCCCCTATCCGTCGCCGGTCGCGGAGCAGGGCATCCTGTTCCTGGAGACCTTATTTGACGAGAACGCGGCCTGCCACTTTGCACTCGGCGCCTGCTATGAGACCAATCTGGTCGGCGGTGCGGAGATGAGCGAGGAGGAGCTTACCGCGCACGGCGCGAATATTTCGATGAACCACGTGGACTTCATGGTCGGCACGAAGGACCTGAAGATTACGGGCATCAGAAAGGACGGTTCCGAAGTCACGGTATTCGAAAACGGAACCTGGGCCTTCTGATGGTACGCGCGGTGCTTTTTGATCTGGACGGGACACTCGTCAACACCCTTCCGGATCTCGCGTTTATTACGAATCAGACCCTCCGCGATCTCGGTTTTCCCGAGCGCTCGGAGGAGGAAATCCGCATGTTTGTCGGGAACGGCGTCCGCAAGCTCATCGTGCGCGCCCTGCCGCAGGGTGTTACGCTGAGCCAGGACATTTTCGACCTGATGCAGGCAAACTATCTGAAGTACCAGAACCGCCTGTCGACGGTCTATGACGGAATTCCAAGCGTCCTTCAGAAGATGCAGGAGCGGGGGATCCGTACGGCGATCGTGACGAATAAGCCGCATGCCGCAGCACAGGAGGTTTCCGCGAAATATTTCGGC
>CAMOZF010000207.1 GCA_946630765.1 uncultured Lachnospiraceae bacterium
GTCGATATCGAGACCCTCAAGCAGACCAATGCGGAACTCATTTCGACGCTGTCCGAGGTCATGCAGGTTCAGGAGAACGGCAGAAAAGCCCGCGCGGATGCAGAGGTCGAGCTTCGTAAGATGGAAGCCGAGCTCAAGTCCAAGCTTCTGGAGATGGGCAAAGCCTAAAAAGAAGAACAGCCGGAAGGAAAATTTCTCTTGCATTTTCTTTCCGGCTGTGTTATATTAAACAAGTTGTATTTTATGGCGCATTCCGCTGTACTGATACCTGTCGGCGTTCCTGATCGCGGAGGATGGCGAAGTGAAGTAGTAAGAATGGCCGAATATCAGGAGGAATTTCGCATGAACGAAATCATTAAGAAAATCGAAGACGAACAGTTAAAGGCATCTGTCGACAGCTTCAGTGTCGGTGACACAGTCCGTGTACACGCAAAGATCAAGGAAGGCAACCGCGAGCGTATCCAGGTTTTTGAAGGCACTGTAATGAAGAGACAGAACGGCGGTGTCCGCGAGACATTTACCGTCCGTAAAATTTCCGGCGGTGTCGGCGTTGAGAAGTCCTGGCCCCTGCATTCTCCGAATGTTGAGAAGGTCGAGGTTGTTCGTTCCGGTAAAGTACGCCGTGCAAAACTCAACTATCTGAGACAGAGAACAGGTAAGGCTGCAAAGGTCAAGGAACGCGTACGGTAAATCCAGAAAGAGAAAAGCACTGCAGCAATGTAGTGCTTTTACTTTATCCAGGTATTCGCGGAGAACCCTCATGAAAAAGAAAATGTATCTTGTCGACAACCGGCCGAAGTTTCTTTTTGTGCTCGAAACGATCGTTCAGATCGTCGTGATCGCGGCGCTTGGCCTTTTTGTCGCAGGTTTTCTGTTTTATCCAACCGAAACCGGCAGCCGGTCCATGGAGCCAACGGTCGAACCGGGCTCCGTGGTATTTACGGACCGCTGTGTCTATAAGCTGTCTTCGCCGAAGCGCTTCGACGTCATCGCCTTCAGAAGAATGGACCGTGCGCCGGATGCCGACATCCTCGTGCGAAGAGTCGTCGGACTGCCGGGCGAGACCATCAGGATCGACCGCGGCAGGGTATATATAGACGGCAGGGAACTGGACGTTTCCGGCTTTATCTCGGAAATCACCTCGGACGGTATTGCCGGCGATGGCATCCGCCTCGCGGAAAATGAATACTTTGTCCTCGGCGACACGCCGGCAAACAGTGAGGACAGCCGCTCGTCGACTGTCGGACCGGTGCTTCGCGTTCAGATTGTCGGAAAAGCCTGGCTCTCCGCGAAAAGCATCACCGAATTTCAGCTGATCCGTCAGGAATTTTTCGGCGTATTCACACCGAAAAGAAAGCCCCTGCGGACTACGGAGTAAATCATGAAAAAAATTACCATTGACGATATTGTCCGCGTAAGCGGCGGGAAACTTCTGTACGGAAATCCTGAAGAGACCGTGGAAAATCTGTCCACGGATTCCAGAGAAATGCCCGCAGAGGCTTTATTTGTGCCGATTTCCGGCGAAAGCTTCGACGGGCATGACTTTATCGCGAAAGCACTAGAAAACGGCGTAAAGGCCGTAATTTCCGCGAAGGAAGCCCCGCTTCATGACTGGGCAGAAGCACACCCTTCGGATCAGCGGAATCTGATCCTGGTTTCGGATACCCTGAGCGCGGTTCAGAAGATCGGCGCCTTTGTGCGTTCGCTTCTCTCGATTCGCGCGGTCGGCGTGACCGGCTCTGTCGGAAAGACCACGACAAGAGAGATGATCAGCGCTGCGCTTTCGTCCCAGAAGAAGGTCTACCGGACCGGAAAGAATTACAACAACAAGCTCGGCGTTCCGATCACGCTCTGTGAGATGAGCGACGATTACGATCTCGCGGTACTGGAGCTGGGGCTGAATGTTCCGGACGAGCTGGGCACCATTTCCTCTTTGACGGACCTTTCCTGTGCGGTCATCACGAATATCGGCGTTGCCCACATGGAATATTACGGAAATCAGGACCGTCTGACGGAAGAAAAGATGACCGTGACGCGCGGATTTTACCCCGGGAGGAAGGAAGAGCACGTGCTTTTCCTGAACGGGGACGATCCTTATCTCATGAAATATAAGGATTACAGCGGATACCCGGTGCGCATCTACGGTACCGGAGAGAATGCCGCTTACCGTGCAATCGATATCCGCCCGAAAAATGGCTGCTACAGCTTTGAATTTGTGAAAGACGGTGTACCGCAGTTCCGGGTGAATCTGTCCGTTCCGGGCGTGCACAACGTCCTGAACGCCCTCGCCGCGCTCGCGGTTTCAGACTATTTCGGCCTGGAGCTTCAGAAGGCTGCGGCGTCCCTTTCGGAATTCACGGGCTTCTCCGGCCGGCTTCAGCGCCACGAAAAGGACGGGATCGTCTATATCGACGACACCTATAACGCCAGCCCTGCCAGCATGAAGGCAGGCCTTCGTGTGCTTTCGGAAATGACGCCGGAACAGGGCGGCAGAAGGATTGCGGTCCTTGGGGATATGCTGGAGCTGGGTACAGACTCGAAGAAGTTCCACTATGAGGTTGGACAGGAAATGCTTTCGATGCTTCCCCAGGCGCTTTTCCTCTATGGAGAAGAAGCGCAGGAAATCGGAAAAGCGGTACGCGACGGCGCGGGAGACTGCGAAATTCACACTGCGCCGGATCTTTCGGCTTTGAAGGATTCGATCACCGCCTTTGCAAAACCCGGCGATATTGTGTATTTTAAAGCCTCGCACGGCATGCATTTCTCGCCGCTTCTTGCGGAGATCCTGAAATGAGCGGCAGGAAACCGCTGATCGTCATCGCGGGACCGACGGCTGTCGGGAAGACCGGGCTTTCGATTGAATTCTGCAAAGAATTCCACGGGGAAGTCGTCTCCGCCGACTCCATGCAGGTGTACCGGATGATGGATATCGGCTCCGCGAAGATCCGGGAGGACGAGATGCAGGGGGTTCCGCATCACCTGATCTCGGTGCTGGATCCGCGGGAGCCCTTTAATGTCGCGGTCTTCCAGAAACTTGCAAAACAGGCGATCTCGGGGATTCAGGCGCGCGGAAATCTGCCGGTCCTTGTCGGCGGCACAGGCTTTTACATTCAGTCTGTTGTCAGGGATATCGATTTTACGGAAAATCCCGCAGATCTCACAATTCGCGAGCGGCTGATGAAGCTTGCGGATGATGAAGGCGCCGAGGCGATCCATGCGCTTCTTCTTGAAAGGGATCCGGTCAGTGCGGAGCTCATCGACCGAAACAACATAAAACGTATGGTCCGGGCGCTCGAATACCTCGAGATGACAGGAGAACCGATCTCCGTGCACAACGCCCGCGAAGCACAGCGGGAAAGCCCCTTTGACGTGCATTTCTATGTCCTCCACATGGACAGAGAGAAGCTTTATCAAAGGATCGGAGAACGCGTGGACCTGATGATGCAGGAAGGACTTCTTGCGGAAGTTCAGCGGCTCGTTGACTACGGCTGCACACCGGAAATGACCGCAATGCAGGGCCTCGGATACAAGCAGCTGTACGCATATCTTCTCGGGAAATGCAGCCTCAGTCAGGCAGTAGAGGATATTAAAGCAGAAACGCGGCATTTTGCAAAGCGCCAGATCACCTGGTTCAAGCGTGAAAAGAATGTCCGCTGGATTGATATAGAAAAGGAAAATGCAATCGATGTACTCAGAACTTGGAATATCGGATCAGGTACTGAAGCTTTCTGAAGCGGTGGAGCGGGACCTTTCGGACCGTTTCCTTCAGATTGACCGTATCGCGGAACACAATCAGCTCAAGGTCCTCCGCGCAATGCAGGAAAACCGCCTGCAGGAGGGCTATTTTGCTGCGACAACCGGTTATGGCTATAACGACAGCGGAAGAGAAGCGCTCGAAAAGATCTATGCGGACACCTTCCGCACCGAGGCTGCGCTGGTCCGCCCCCAGATCACCTGCGGCACGCATGCACTTGCCGTCGCGCTCTTTTCCTGTGTGCGCCCCGGAGACGAAATTCTTTCCCCGGTCGGCGCGCCCTACGATACGCTGCAGGAAGTGATCGGCATCCGCGACTCCAAAGGCTCTCTGAAGGAATGGGGCGTCTCCTACAGTCAGGTGGATCTTCTTCCTTCCGGTGAATTCGACTATGAGGGCATCCGAAATGCACTGAATCCGAAGACGCGGCTTGTCACGATCCAGCGCTCCAAAGGCTACTCGGACCGCCGCACCTTCTCCCCGGAACAGATCGGGGAGCTGATCTCGTTCATCAAGGGTATCCGTCCGGATGTCATCTGCATGG
>CAMOZF010000208.1 GCA_946630765.1 uncultured Lachnospiraceae bacterium
GCGGGAGGCAAAGACGCGCGGCAATGGAATCGACGATTTCGCCGGCGATTTCACTGCGCCGTGCCTGATAGCTTTCCGCAGTCACCTGAGAGAAGGCCTCGGGCCGAAGGAGCGCGGTGATCGAGAAGCTGCAGGTCCCTTCCGGGGAGGCGTCGGGGTTCGCGATATTTCCGCAGACGCCGATCAGCGCCTCGTAGGGGCCCTCTCCGGCGATGTTTTCATGGAAAATCCGGTCGGAATCGGTGGATTCGCCGGTGAAGATGCAGTAGTTTCGGATGCCGAGCGCTGCCGCTTTCTGATCGAGTAGAAGAAGCACGGTGAAGACCGTAAAGCCCGGCTCGCGGCTGTTGATCCGTCGGAAGGCCTGATCCGGAACCAGCTCGGGCGGATCGATCATTTCCGAATAGACGCGTTCGGGGTAGGCGCCGGAGATGACATAGTCTGATCGGATCCTGTCCCCGCGGGCGGTCTGTACGCCGGCAATGCGGCCGTCTTCCGTGAGAATTTTGGAAACGCGCTGTCGATATTCGATCTGGGCGCCGAGCTCCGTGGCTTTTTCGGCCATTTTCAGAGACATTTCATGGCTGAATTTCCGCGGAATATAGCTTCCGTGCCCGATGTAGTCTCCCGCGAGGAGTGCATAGATCGTAAAGGGAAGCTCGGAAAGCGGGGAGCCGACATAGAGCCAGTATGGTGACAGGAGGGCCTGCGCGTCTTCCGGAACGTCCAGGCTGTCCATGACGTCCTGGGTGCTGTAGCCCGCGGTTTTGAAGAGAATGTCGAACTCGTGCGCAGCTCTTGCCGTGCCGCTCAGGCTGGGCGCGGCGAATTCGCTGATGCAGCGGAAGACCCGGTCGCAGAGCTTCAGAAAATTCAGCACGGGAGAAAAGCTGCCGGGGACAAGGAGCTCTGATTCCGAGGCAAAGGCTTCGATCCCCGGATGCATGGTGATGCTCCGGTCGGTATAAGCGATCGTGTAGCACTCCGGCACACGGAGCCATTCAATGTCGATTCCATGCCGGTCGAAAAATTTTCCGGCGCTCTGGCGGTCGTTGGCCGCGCCGATACCGGACATTTCGTGAAGGGAAAGCTCCAGCTCGAAGCCGTTTCTTACGATGCTGGTCGATACGCCGCCGGGGCGGTTCTGCTGCTCAAGGACAAGCACCGAGAGCCCGCGGTCCGCGAGCTCGATCGCCGCCGCCAGCCCTGCAAGCGCCGCTCCGATAATGATGACATCGTAATGGTCCCGGTAAAATCTCATGGCGATATTATACTCCAGGGCCGCTTTTTTTGCAAGAACAGTCCGCCTGAAGCCGCGAAAAGCAGTTTGACAGGTTCTGGGGTTTTTGCTATAATTTATATGGCTTATTTTGTAACTGTTCAGCTCCCCAGATAAAACCGTCAATAATCATGGATGGAACGCTTGCGCTCCAGACTGAGTGTTGACGATTTTATCCGAGGAGGTCTAGAGGCGAAGCCTCTCTGACCTCCGACATTCGAAATGCGAAGCATTTCGAATGGGGGTGCTGAATAGTTACGTTTACTGAAATGCTTCACGGCGCATATTTCGGTAACGACTGAAAGATACAGATTCTTTTTTCAGAAAGGATACGCTCAAAATGAACAGAGAACAGCTTATCAGTGAATTTGAGAAGATTTATGGCGCGGGCGGAGAGATCGTCACCGTCTTCTCGCCGGGACGCGTCAATCTGATCGGGGAACATACAGACTATAACGGCGGCCATGTGTTTCCGTGTGCGCTGACGATCGGCACCTACTATGCCGCGAGAAAGCGCAGCGATACAAAGGTTCAGTTCTATTCGGGCAATTTCCCGCGTCAGGGCATCGTCGAGAGAGACATTACGGCGCTGGAATTTGACAGGAAAAAGGGCTTCAGCAACTATCCGATGGGTATGGTCTGGACCTACGATCAGAAGGGCATGCACGTCGACTGCGGTTTTGACGTTTATATCTGGGGAAATATTCCGAATGCCTCCGGCCTCAGCTCGTCGGCGTCCATCGAGGTCGGCATGGGAAAGGTGCTGAATGACCTTTTCGGTTTTGACGTTCCGAATCTTCAGATTGCCCTCTACGGCCAGTATTCCGAAAATAACTACAACGGCGTGAACTGCGGCATTATGGACCAGTTTGCGGTTGCGATGGGCAGGAAGGATCAGGCCATGTTCCTGGATACGGCGACGCTTCAGTACGAGTACGCGCCGATCAGGCTTCAGGGCATGAAGATCGTGATTTCCTGCACCAATAAAAAGCGCGGGCTTGCGGATTCCAAGTACAATGAGCGTCGCGCGGAATGTGAGACAGCGCTTCAGGAGCTGCAGACGGAGCTTCCGATCAAGGCGCTCGGCGAGCTGACGGAGGAGGAATTTGAGGCGCATAAGGGGCTTATTAAGAGCGAAGTGCGTTACAGAAGAGCCCGTCATGCGGTCTATGAAAACCAGCGGACCATCAAGGCCGTTGAGCTTTTGAAAGCAGGTGATGTCGAAGCCTTCGGGCGTCTGATGAACGAGTCTCACCTGTCGACAAAGGACGACTATGAAGTCACCGGTATTGAGTTGGATACCCTTGCCGAAGAATCCTGGAAGATCAAAGGCTGTGTCGGCGCACGTATGACCGGCGCCGGATTCGGCGGCTGTGCGGTTGCCATTGTTAAAGACGAGGCGGTCGACGAATACATTCGGACGGTCGGCGAAAAATATAAGGCGAAGATCGGTTACGCGGCGGATTTCTATGTGGTGGAGATCGGCGACGGAACACATGATCTGTAAGGAAGAGTAGAAAACTATTAGCTTTGTGTCGGAGAGTATCGAAAATGTTTCAAGACGCAATCAGAAAACTGATCTGCTATGCAAATGATACGGGGATTCTGCCCCCGGAAGAAAATGTCTATGCCCTGAATCAGCTTCTGTGCCTGCTTGGGGAAGACTCCTATGATCAGGAGATTCCTGTGGGCGACGGCACGACGGATGTCCGACAGCTTCCGGAAATCCTCGGAGAACTTCTGGATTATGCTGCCGAAAAAGGACTGCTGCCGGACAATACGGTGACCTATCGTGATCTTTTTGATTCGAAGATCATGAACTGTGTCATGCCGAGGCCGGCGGAGGTGATCCGGCAGTTCAACGAGCTTTTCGCGAAGGACAAAAAGGCGGCAACCGACTGGTTCTACAAGTTCAGCCAGGACGTGGACTATATCCGCCGCTACCGTCTCGAAAAGGACGTCCGTTATACGGTGGACAGTAAATACGGACCGATTGTCATTACAATCAATCTCAGTAAGCCCGAAAAGGACCCGAAGGCGATTGCGGCAGCGGGGAAGATGAAATCCTCCGCCTATCCGAAATGTCAGCTCTGCCGGGAAAATGAAGGCTATCAGGGACGGGTGAATCACCCCGGCCGCAGTAACCACCGGATCATTCCGATGGCGCTTGCAGGCGCGAAATGGGGCTTCCAGTATTCGCCCTACGGCTACTACAACGAGCACTGCATCCTCCTCAATATGGAGCATGTGCCGATGAAGATCGAACGCGCGACCTTCGACAAGCTATTAAGCTTTGTCGAGGAGGTGCCGCACTATATGCTTGGCTCAAACGCGGATCTTCCGATCGTCGGCGGCTCGATTCTCAGTCACGACCACTATCAGGGTGGGCGGTTTGATTTCCCGATGGCGCTTGCGGATGTCGCGGAATTTGTGGAGATTCCGGGCTTTTCGGATATTTCGGTCGGCCTTGTCAACTGGCCGCTGACCTGTATCCGTCTGCAGGGCAGGGAAAAATCGCGGATGATCGAGCTTGCGGACAGGATTCTTGCCGCATGGCGCGTGTATTCGGATGAGGAGAATTTCATCTTCGCGGAAACGGACGGCACGCCGCACAATACGATCACGCCGATTGCGCGGATGGTGGACGGACGCGAGGGGAAGGAATTCCAGCTGGACCTTGTGCTCAGAAACAATATTACGACAGAAGAACGGCCGCTTGGCGTATATCACCCGAGACCGGAATACCACCACATCAAGAAGGAAAATATCGGCCTGATTGAAGTCATGGGCATGGCGGTTCTGCCGGCCAGACTGAAGGAGGAGCTGCAGCATCTGAACCGCGCGATCCTTTACGGGGAAGACCTTCGGCAGATTCCGGACCTTGAGAAGCATGCGGACTGGGTAGATCAGTGGCTTGGGGATTATCCGGAAATCATGGAGGCGGCGGAGCTCGGAAGAGCCGACGGCGAATTGCCGGAGGGCCTGTCGGAAGAGCTTCAGTC
>CAMOZF010000209.1 GCA_946630765.1 uncultured Lachnospiraceae bacterium
AAATAGTTGTCAATAGCAGCTGATTCCCGCGATTATGAACAAAAAGTTCAAATTGCGCGAAACCCGGGAGAAATAGGCTTTGACTTTTCGTACCGAATCTGATAGAATTGAACTGCGGAGGAAGAGTCCGGGAGAGACCCGAATGGAACCGTTCGGGAACCGAAGGGGCAACTGCAAACTCTCAGGTAAAAGTACCGGGCTCGGACGCATCCCTGGAAAGTGATTTCACACCGAAGAAGCAAAGCATGCATCAATGCTGCCGAATCTTTCAGGTATATGACAGGGCACACAGATACTGGCATTCATGCCGGCTTTCTGTGTGCCTTTTTGCGTGGAAAGGATCGCACAGAAAACGGCGCAAACTAAAATCCGTAAAGGAGGCAACATGGAACTGAAACGCACTCCCCTTTATAATGCGCACCTTCGTGCCGGGGGAAAAATGGTGGAATTCGGCGGTTTTGAAATGCCGGTGCAGTATAAAACCGGCGTCATTAAGGAGCATATGGCCGTTCGTACGGCCTGCGGACTGTTTGACGTTTCCCATATGGGTGAAATCCTGCTTGAAGGCCCGGATGCCGTCAAAAACCTGAACATGCTTCTGACCAATGATTACACTGAAATGGATGACGGACAGGCACGCTACAGCCCGATGTGCAATGAAAACGGAGGAACCGTGGATGATCTGATCGTATACAAAGTTCGCGATGACCATTATTTTATCGTGGTCAACGCTTCCAACCGGGAAAAGGATTATGCGTGGATTCGCGCCTATCTCTCGGGAAATGTGAAAGCTTCCGATGTTTCCGACGACTACGGGCAGATTGCGCTTCAGGGTCCCGTTGCGGAAAAAATCCTAAAAAAGCTCACCTCTGAAGAAAACATTCCAGAAAAGAACTACACCGCCTGCTTTGACAGATCCGTCGGAGGAATAAACGCAATCGTTTCCCGGACCGGCTATACCGGATCGGACGGCTTTGAGCTGTATACCGCTGCCGCCGATACCGAAAAACTCTGGGAGCTTCTTTTACAGGCCGGAGAAGAGGACGGACTGATTCCCTGCGGTCTCGGCGCCCGGGACACCCTGCGGCTCGAGGCCTCCATGCCTCTCTACGGCCACGAACTCAGCGATACCATTTCACCGCTGACCGCCGGTCTCGGAATCTTTGTCAAAATGGATAAGCCTGATTTTATCGGAAAAGCTTCGCTGGAAGCCATGGGAACCCCGAAGATGCGCCGCGTCGGACTGAAGGCAGTCGGAAAGGGCATCATCAGAGAACATCAGGACGTATATGCGGACGGAAGAATCATCGGGCAGACCACTTCCGGAACCCATTGTCCTTACCTTGGCTGCCCTCTCGCCATGGCAATCCTGGAGAGGGATTACCGCAAAATCGGCACCCGTGTCGAAGTCGATGTCCGCGGGCGGCGCGTCGAAGCAGAAGTCGTACGGATGCCCTTTTACAAGAAATAAACCGTTGAATTTACAATAAAAATCAAAAAGAACGGAGGAGAAACATGAATTTCCCGAATGAACTCAAGTACACCAAAACCCACGAATGGGTCAGATTTGAAGATGAAAGCACGGCCCTCATCGGGATCACCGATTATGCGCAGGACCAGCTGGGCGACCTCGTCTTCGTCAATCTTCCTGTTGCCGGCGACACCATCGAAGCCGGCACCGCATTCGCAGACGTGGAATCCGTCAAAGCCGTCTCGGATGTCAATGCTCCTGTCACCGGAACGGTGGCCGAAGTCAACGAAGCCCTTGCGGACGTTCCCGAAATGATGAATGAATCCCCGTATGACGCATGGTTTGTACGGGTCACTGACATCACGGATACCGAAGACCTTCTGGATGCGGATGCCTACGCCGCATTTGTCGAAGAAGAAGGCTGAAAAGCCGGAAGCTAAGGAGGAACAGTATGGGCACTTACGTCCCGAACACACCGGAAGAACAGCAGGAGATGCTTCAAAGCTGCGGATTTCATAGCTTTGACGAGCTGTATGCCTGCATTCCGGAAAAACTGAAGCTGAAGACCCTTCCGGACATTCCTTCCGGCGCCTCAGAATTTGAGGTCCGCCAAAGAGTCTTCAGTCTCGCGGCAAAAAACCACGTCTACCGGACGGTCCTTCGCGGTGCAGGCGCCTACAGGCACTATATTCCCGCAATTGTATCGGAGGTGACAGGAAAGGAAGAGTTCCGCACAGCATATACGCCCTACCAGGCAGAAATCAGCCAGGGCGTCCTGCAGTCGATTTTTGAATATCAGACCGAAATCGCCGAGCTTACGGGCCTGCCGGTTTCCAATGCCGGGGTTTATGACGGCGCAACTGCCGCTGCCGAGGCCTGCGAAATGTGCCGCGACCGGAAGCGAAGCAGAATCCTTTTGTCCTCATGTGCGGACCCGAAAATTATTTCCGTTATCCGCACCTACAGCTTCGGAAGAAATGTAACTGTAGAACTCGTTCCCGAAAAGGACGGCGTCACGGATCCCGAGGCGCTTCAGAAGCTCCTGTCGGAAGATGTTTCCTGTTTTCTTCTTCAGCAGCCGAATTTCTACGGTTGTATTGAAGACGCGGATGCGCTCTCCGGCCTTGTCCACGGCGCCGGCGCGAAATTTATTATGAGCTGCAACCCCATCTCTCTTGGCATCCTGAAAACGCCCGGCGAATTCGGCGCAGACATCGCTGTCGGCGAAGGTCAGCCGCTGGGACTTCCCTTAAGCTTCGGCGGACCCTATCTTGGTTTTATGGCTGCCGATGAGAAAATGATGCGGAAGCTTCCCGGCCGGATCGTCGGAGAAACCACCGACCGAAACGATAAGCGCTGCTTTGTACTGACCCTTCAGGCGCGGGAGCAGCATATCCGCCGCGAAAAGGCCGGCTCCAACATCTGCTCCAATGAAGCACTGTGTGCGCTTACTGCCGCCGTCTATCTGGCAGCCCTGGGGCCTGCAGGACTTCAGAATGTCGCTCTTTCCTGCCGTGCCAAGGCTCATTTCCTCCGCGACCAGCTGATTCTTGCCGGTCTTTTGCCGGTCTTCGACCGTCCCTTCTTCCACGAATTTGTGACAGATGCGGGAAGCGAAGAAGCCGCGGCCGAAATCCTCAGAAGACTTGACGGCGAAGACATTCTCGGAGGGCTTCCCTTAGGTCAGGGGCGGATTCTCTGGTGCGCTACGGAAGTCGTTTCCCGGGAAGAAATCGAAAAAACCGCAGCGATAGTGAAGGAGGTGCTTTCGAAATGAATCTGATTTTTGAAAAAAGCGTCCCGGGGCGGAACACGATGCTTCTGCCGGCGCCGGATGTCCCGGAAGTTCCGGTTGATTTTCCTGCACGTGCGAAACCTCCGCGCCTCCCGGAACTGTCCGAAGTTCAAATCGACCGGCATTACACCGAACTTTCCCATGAAACGCGCGGGGTCAACGGAGGCTTCTACCCCTTGGGCTCCTGTACCATGAAGTACAATCCTGCCGTCAACGAAATGCTCGCGTCCCTCCCCGGATTTACGGATATCCATCCCCTCCAGCCGGAAGAAAGCGTACAGGGAGCGCTGGAGCTGATGCATCTTACAGAAAAATATCTTTGCGCGATCACGGGAATGGATGCCCTGACACTGCAGCCGGCCGCCGGTGCGCACGGCGAGTTTACCGGACTTCTGCTGATTAAGGCTTATCACCGGTCAAGAAAAGACAGCGCCCGGACGAAAATTCTCGTGCCGGACTCCGCGCACGGAACCAATCCGGCGAGTGCCGCAATGGCAGGCTTCGACGTCGTAAATATTCCCTCGGATAAAAACGGCTTCGTGGATCTTCAGGCGCTTTCCGAGGCCGTCGGCCCGGATACCGCAGGACTGATGCTGACCAATCCCAATACGGTCGGTCTCTTCGATCCGCATATTGAAGAGATTACGCGGATTATTCATGATGCGGGCGGCCTTGCGTACTATGACGGTGCCAATCTGAATGCCGTCATGGGCATTGTACGCCCCGGAGACATGGGTTTCGATGTCATGCACCTGAACCTTCACAAGACCTTCTCAACCCCGCACGGAGGCGGCGGTCCCGGAAGCGGCCCGACTGCCTGCAAGGCTTTTCTGAAGGACTTCCTTCCCGGAATATGCGTCCGGGAAAGCGAGGAGGACGCTTCAGCTTTAAGCGCCGGTACGGCAGCAGAAAGCATCGGAAATGTACGGTCCTTTAGCAGCAACTTCCTTGTCGTCGTCAAGGCCTTTTCCTACCTTCTTTCCATCGGAAGAGAAGGC
>CAMOZF010000210.1 GCA_946630765.1 uncultured Lachnospiraceae bacterium
CGGCGGAACATCCAGCTTTTCAAAAGAGCCGCTCATTGAATCCTTGCCGCCGATCGAGCCGATGCCAAGTGCCTTCTGCGCTTCGAATGCGCCAAGAAGGGCCGACAGCGGTTTGCCCCAGCGTCTGCCGTCGGTGCCGAGGCGCTCGAAATACTCCTGGAAGGTCAGGTACACATCCTCAAAGGAAGCGCCTGTCGCGATCAGCTTGGAAACCGACTCGATGACCGCAAGATAGGCACCGTGATACGGACTCTTCTCGGTGATGAAGGGATTGTAGCCCCAGGACATATAAGAGACGTCCGAGGTGTGCTTTTCCTCCATCGAAATTTTCTGCACCATGGCCTGGATCGGCGTGCGCTGGTACTTTCCGCCGAAGGGCATCAGGACGGTGCCTGCGCCGATCGTCGAGTCGAAGCGCTCCGAAAGGCCGCGCTTGCTGCAGATATTCAGGTCGGAAGCCATTTTCTTCAGGTTTTCCGTGAAAGATCCACTGATCTCCTTCTCCCAGGCCTGCGGCTTCGAAGCCGTAATGTTGATATGCTTTTCCGCGCCGTTGCTGTTCAGGAATTCCCGGCTGACGTCAACGATCTTTTTGCCGTTCCATTCCATGACAAGCCGCGGATCCTCGGTAACAACAGCGACCGGGGTCGCGTTCAGGTTCTCGCTGTCGGCAAGCTCCAGGAAGCGCTGAACGCATTCCGGCTCGACAACAACAGCCATTCTTTCCTGAGACTCGCTGATCGCAAGCTCGGTGCCGTCAAGGCCTTCGTACTTCTTCGGCACCTTGTTCAGGTCAATCAGCAATCCGTCGGCCAGCTCGCCGATGGCCACCGAAACGCCGCCCGCGCCGAAATCGTTGCAGCGCTTGATCAGGCGGCAGGCTTCCGGATTCCTGAACAGCCGCTGAAGCTTCCGCTCCTCGGGCGCATTGCCCTT
This sequence comes from uncultured Lachnospiraceae bacterium, assembly GCA_946630765.1. The sequence continues at coordinate 937 of CAMOZF010000210.1, forward strand.
CTGGACCTCTGCGCCGCACTCCTCGACGGAATGCACATTGTGGGCCTTACTGGAGCCGGTTGCGCCGCCGATACCGTCACGGCCGGTCGCGCCGCCCAGAAGAATAACCACATCGCCCGGCAAAGGCACCTCGCGGCGGACATTCGCCTGCGGTGCAGCCGCAATCACGGCGCCGATCTCCATACGCTTTGCCGCATATCCCGGATGATACAGCTCATCCACGATACCGGTCGCAAGGCCGATCTGATTGCCGTAGGAGCTGTAGCCCGCTGCAGCCGTCGTCACGATCGTCCGCTGCGGAAGCTTTCCTTCGATCGTCTCGCTTATCGGAACGAGCGGATCTGCCGCTCCTGTAAGACGCATTGCACCGTAAACATATGACCTTCCCGAGAGCGGATCGCGGATCGCGCCGCCGATACAGGTGGCCGCGCCGCCGAAGGGCTCGATCTCGGTCGGATGATTGTGGGTTTCGTTCTTGAACAGAAGAAGCCAGGGCTCCTTTTTGCCGTCGGCCTCGACCTCGATCTTGACCGTGCAGGCATTGATTTCCTCGCTCTCATCGAGCTTCGGAAGCCTGCCTTCTTTTTTCAGGTATTTCACCGCAACCGTCGCGAGATCCATCAGGCAGACCGGCTTTTTGACGCCCAGTGCGCTTCTGGTTTCCTGATAATCTTCCCAGGCACTCTGCAGAAGGCTGTCCTCAAATTTCACGCCGTCGATCGTCGTCAGGAAGGTCGTATGACGGCAGTGATCGGACCAGTAGGTGTCGATCATCCGGATCTCGGTGATCGTCGGATCGCGGTGCTCGGAGCGGAAATACTGCTGACAGAAGGCGATATCCTGCTCGTCCATCGCAAGGCCGTAGTCCCGGACAAAGGCGGCAAGCTCCGCCTCCGAATAATCGATAAAGCCCTCCAGCGTCCGCACTTCCGTCGGAATCTGGTATTCGATCTTCAGGGTCTCCGGCTTCTCAAGAGAGGCTTCCCTTGCTTCCACCGGGTTGATGACATATTTCTTGATCTCCGCGAGCTCTTCGTCCGAGACATTGCCGTAGATCGCATAGACTCTCGCCGTACGGACCAGCGGACGCTCCCCGGTCGAAATGATCTGGATACACTGAGACGCCGAATCCGCCCGCTGGTCAAACTGTCCGGGCAGATACTCGACGGCAAAAACCTTCGCGCCCGAGAAATCCGGCGCATCATACAGATCATCCAGCTGCGGCTCGGAGAATACCGTCGTTTTCGCATACTCGAAAAGATCCTCACGGATATTCTCGGCGTCGTAGCGGTTCAGCAGCCGCACGCGCTCAACACTTTTGATCTGAAGAAGGCCGCGGATTTCCGACAGAAGCTGATCCGCCTGCAGCTGCAGTCCCTTCTTCTTTTCCACAAATATTATGTATACCATTATTCTCCTTTCACGGCACCAAGCGCACGCTGTCCGATGTCGTTTCTGAAGAAGGCATTATCAAAATGGATGCGCGAAACATCCTGGTAAGCCTTTTCGATCGCCTCCTTTAGGGTATCTGCGACTTCCGTCACGCCAAGCACTCTTCCGCCGTCCGTCAGAAGCTTTCCATCCGAAAGCTTCGCGCCGGCGACATAGACCTTCTCCGAAAGCTCTTCGGGAATCGTCATTTCAAAGCCCTTCTCGTACTTTACAGGATAGCCCTTCGACGCCATGATGACGCAGCAGGCCGCTTCATTGGAGAAGGTTACCTCTGTCTCGGAAAGCGTCTCATTGGTCACCGCCTGCATGATCGTCAGAAGGTCCGAACGAAGAAGCGGCAGGACAACCTGGGTCTCCGGATCGCCGAAGCGGCAGTTGTATTCGATCACCTTCGGGCCGTCTTTTGTGATCATCAGGCCGAAATACAGGCAGCCTTTGAAGGTTCTGCCCTCCTGATTCATCGCCTGAATCGTCGGCAGGAAGATTTCCTTCATGCAGCGCTCGGCAACCTCCGGCGTATAATAGGGGTTCGGCGCAATCGTGCCCATGCCGCCCGTGTTCAGCCCGGTATCGTTGTCTCCCGCACGTTTGTGGTCCATCGAGGAAATCATCGGCACGACCGTGTGTCCGTCCGTAAAGGACAGCACCGAAACCTCCGGTCCCTCCAGGAACTCTTCGATCACGATCTGATCGCCGCTCTTTCCGAACTGATGATCCTCCATGATCGAATGAACGGCGGCTTCCGCCTGCTCCCTGGTCTCGCAGATCAGCACGCCCTTTCCGAGCGCCAGTCCGTCCGCCTTCACAACAGTCGGAAGCGGACAGTCCTTCACATAACGAAGGGCCGATTCGGCGTCCATGAAGACTTCGTATTTCGCCGTCGGGATACCGTATTTTTTCATCAGATTCTTGCTGAAAACCTTGGAGCCTTCGATAATCGCGGCATTTGCCGTGGGTCCGAAGCAGGGAATTCCAAGCGCGCTCAGCCGGTCCACGCATCCCAGCACCAGCGGATCGTCCGGCGCGACGACCGCATAGTCGATCTCATGGCTTTTCGCAAATTCCACGATACCGTCGATGTCCGTCGCCTTGATGGGCACGCACTCTGCGTCCTTCGCGATTCCGCCATTTCCGGGAAGCGCATAAATCACTTCGGCCGCCGGGTTCTTTTTCAGGCTCTTAATGATGGCGTGTTCTCTTCCCCCGCCGCCGACAACCATAATTTTCATGAAATAACCTCCAGTGTAAATGCGTTTTTCCATTCCGAAAAATGCCGCAGGCAATTTTTCGGTGCGCGGGATCCGTGCCGCAAAGCGGCTGGTTTCCTCACGGATCCCTGCGCTTACACCTTTCCATCACTAAGAATCGTCTTAACGATTCTTAGTGATGGAACAGACGCATTCCGGTAAATGCCATCGCCATACCGTACTTGTCGGCGCAGGCAATAACATCGTCGTCACGGATGGATCCGCCCGGCTCCGCGATATACTTGACACCGGAGCGGTGCGCGCGTTCCACATTGTCCGAGAAGGGGAAGAAAGCGTCGGACCCGAGAGAGACATTTTCACGGCTGGAAAGCCATGCCTTCTTCTCTTCCGCAGTCAGCGGCTCCGGACGCTCGGTGAAGTACAGCTGCCAGATGCCGTCCTCGCAGACGTCCTCTTCATTCTGGTTGATATAGCCGTCGATGACATTGTCACGGGTCGTACGCGCGATATCCTCCTTGAACGGCAGGTTCAGAACCTTCGGCATCTGACGAAGGAACCAGGTGTCCGCCTTCGTTCCTGCAAGTCTCGTGCAGTGGATACGGCTCTGCTGGCCGGCGCCGACGCCGATGGCCTGGCCGTCCTTGACGTAGCAGA
>CAMOZF010000211.1 GCA_946630765.1 uncultured Lachnospiraceae bacterium
CTTCCTTGATGTTGTCCGCGATGAAGACCTGGTTGTTGTAGAGCTTGATCACGCCCTCGAGGGAGTCGTAGCCGAGATTGATCTTCGGGAAGTACAGGATGCCCTTCAGGTTGAAGGGGTAGTCCATGTTCAGATGGATCCAGAACAGCGGCTCCTTATAGTCGTGGAAGACCTTCCGGTAGAATTCCTTATAATCCTCGTCCTTGCACTCGTTCGGATGCTTCGACCAGAGCGGTGTCGTATCGTTGACCGGCTTCTCGGCAGGCTCTTTTGCTTCTTCCCCCTCCTTTGGCTCGGCGGGCTTTACATCTTCGTTTTTCAGGAAGATTTCCACCGGCATGAAGGAGCAGTATTTCTCCAGAACCGTGCGGATGCGGTATTCATTGCAGAATTCGTGCGAATCGTCGGAAAGGTACAGGGTGATCTTCGTGCCAACCTCCGTGCGGTCGCCGTCTTCCATCTCGTAGCTCAGGCCGCCCTCGGATTCCCAGTGCACCGGCTTTGCGTCCTTCTCATGCGACAGCGTGTCGATCGTCACCTTGTCCGCGACCATGAAGACCGAGTAGAAGCCCAGACCGAAATGTCCGATGATCTGCTCGTCATTCGCCTTGTCCTTGTACTTCTGCATGAAATCCGCAGCGCCGGAAAAAGCGATCTGGTTGATGTATTTGTCCACTTCGTCGGCCGTCATACCGATACCATTATCGATGACGGTCAGGGTTTTCTTCTCCGAACTTGTCAGAACGTCAATCCTCGGCTTATAGTCCTCCGGAAGCTCCGTCTCGCCCACAAGCGCGAGCTTCTTACGCTTGGTGATCGCGTCGCAGCCGTTACTGACCAGCTCACGAAGGAAAATATCATGGTCCGAATAGAGCCACTTCTTGATAATCGGGAATATATTCTCGCTGTCGATTGACAGATTGCCTTGTTTCTGTACCATCTTTCGCCTCCAAAATAAACAATGCGCAGGCTTTTTCAGCCCACGCATCGTATTATAGCACCGTTTGTTAGCACTGTCAAGTTTTGAGTGCTAAACCTGTATCTGAAACCCAAAACCTCAGAAGCTGCTGTTCGAAAGAATCGATCCCCATGTCCAACACCCAACAAAAAAAATAGAAAAAGGCAAACCGGTCCATTCTCGCCAGTCTGCCCTTTTCAAAAACCCCTGTTCCGGATGAATCACTTTGCCAGGAGGCTGACATCTCCCGAAGCCGTGCTGACCTCAATCTCCGCGCTGCCGTCGCCGGCGATATAGCGGTTTTTCTCCTTCGTCATCGGAAGATCGTAGGAAACCTTTCCGGAGGCGGTGTCGATCTTTGCGCTGAAACCGGCGTCTTTCGGAAGAAGGATTTCTACGTCGCCGGATGCGGAATGGATGTCCGCCTTTTTCGGCGCGGCGGAGAAGGAAAGCTTCTGAGCGCCGGAAGCGCTCGATGTGTGGATCACATCCACCAGGGCATCCGTCTCATAGAAAATCTTGCCGGATGCGGCGGAGAAATCCAGTTCGCTGGCGTCGCAGTCAATATTCTGCGTGCCGGACGCGGTATCAATTTCCAGTGTGTCAGCAGTACATCCCTTCATGGTAATGCTGCCGCTTGCAGAGCTGAGATCCGCTTTTTCCGCCCGGGTATCATTAATGACAGTATCACCGCTCGCAACATTCACCGCAAGCCCGTCTGTGTCAATTCCTTCGATGTTCACTTCAGCGGACGCTGCATCTACATCAAGGAATCTGTAGGAAGCAGACGCCGGAACCAGCACCTCAAGATCCTTTTTCACATTATTGATACTAAGAAGACTCGCACTTTTCGTTTTCTGGTAGGCGATCCGAAGCGTCGTTCCGTCCACCCAGGACTGCACCCGCTCGTCGTCGCTGATATCGTTCCGAGAAAGCGTCTCATGGATCTCGATCGTGTCCGCATCGTGGGGCTTCACTGTCACGGACCCGGATGCCCAGTCAATATCGATACCGGACACTTTATCTGTAATGCTGCGGTCTCCGGCGGTGTATTGATCGGCGTTTGCAAGCGTATTTCCGAACGGAATATTCCGAAGTGTCATGCAGCCTGTGAGGCTGAAAGCAAGAACGGTTACAAGACTGACAATTGCAATGATTTTCTTCATGATTTTTCTCCTCTGATATTCTCTCTGTTTATTATCGTTATTCTGTATTTCGCAAATATTTACGCTTCCGCAGGAAGGCTCTTCTTCGGTCCCTTCACGAGCCCGACGATGATCAGGATCGTACCGACCACCAGGCTTCCGATCAGGAGGACCCATTTCAGATTGCCATCGACGGTCATGTAGTTCCAGTCCGCAGGATTGAAGCGCGGCAGCTCATCGGCATTTCCCAGCAGAAGATTGATAAAGAAGTTCGCGAAGAACTCAAAAAGGCCCACCAAAATGATGACAAAACCGGCTTTTGCGAGTCTGGAGCATTTGAGATAGCGAAGGATCGCGAAGATGGCCCAGGCCAGCAGCAGGAAGGGTCCTGCGATAGCGATCATCTCATGCAGCATCCTGCCGAAGCCTCCGAAGCGGCTGACCTTGAGCCCGATCGCGAGCATCATGAGCGCGAACAGGATCGTATCCACGGCAAGAACCGTCAGTGCCTTATTTTCGCCAAGCCGCTCGGCGATCGGTTTTGCCCGGACCGCGAAGGGCAGGAAGACGACGGCCAGTCCGAAGAGCGTCGAAAGCGCCGCGACGAAGAACCAGTCTCCCCGGGTATAGACTGCGATCACCCCAAGAAGAAGGATCAGGCTCGCTGTGGAGGAGCCCAGCATCCAGAGCGCCTTGTTTTCACGCGCCATGATCGGCACAATGATCAGCGATGACGCAAGTAAAAGCGATGCGAGTACGATAAAAAACCAGGTCAGTCCGTGACCGGTTGCAAGGTTGACAATAAAGCAGACAAGTATCGGAATCATAAAGATGCCCGCGACGATCGTCCCTGCGAGTGTCGATTTCCGCTTGAAGAATCTGGACTGCTCGCGCAGGACTTCCTGCTTCTCCGAAGCGACGGCGGTCTCAATCTCGGTGCCCTGCATCTTCTTCAGGAGTGCCGAGCAGTCGGGGCACTCCTTTAAGTGCTCCCGAACGATCGCGGCCGATTCTTCGCTGCAGACCTCATCCTGATAGAGGGGTAAAAGATCGCGGATTATATTGCAGTTGTATTTCATAATTCCCCCATCCTTTCCTGAATTTGTAATTTCGCACGGTGGTAGGTGACGCGCGCCCAGTTTTCAGTCTTCTGGAAAATGGTACCTATTTTCGCAAATGACAGTTCCCCGAATACCCGAAGCTCGAAGACTTCGCGGTAGGGCTCCTGAAGCTCATGCATGGCCAGGTGAATTCTGAAGCTCATATCTGCATCGCTCACAGCCTCTTCGTGGCTTTTCCGATCATCCGGCAGTTCCTCCGGAATTTCGGAAACTTCGCGGTTCTTTTTTCGCATCTCATCATAGAAGAGATTCTTCGCGATGGAAAGAAGCCAGGTCCCGACGTCCGATTCGCCGCGGAAGGTCCGTTCCGTACTCATTGCCCGGTAGAAGGTCTCCTGCGCGATCTCCTCTGCGAGGTCACGGTTTTTCGCCAGCGTCATCGTGTAGGAATAGACCCGCATATACTCGGTTTCATAGAGCCTCTGAATCGTTTCCCGATCCATGCATTTCACCTCCTTTCCCTGTGCTACCATCGTTTAGACGGAGGAAAGTCCGTTTCGTTACAAACTTTTTTAATTTTTTAAAAATTTTTTTCGGGGGTGCCAAACAGCTTACAGTCCGAGCCAGTCCAGCGCCTCTTCGATGTGCGCATCCCAGCTGTCCCAGTTGTGGATGCCGGGATAAGTGACAAAATGATAGTCGAAGGGATTTCCCGAAAAGCTGAGGAAGACTTCGCCCATCGCTTTCGACCAGCGCATGCCGTCCGTCTCATCCGAGCCCATATAGTGGAAGATCCTCGGATACGGTCCTCCGGATCCGACAATCTTTTCCGCAAGATGGAAGGCGTCGTAATCCGTACCGACAAGGTCCGGGAAGCGGTCACCGTAAATCCGCTTCATGGCCTTGTGCCAGCCCGGCCAGCTCTCCTCGGTAATCGTTTTGTACTGCTCCTGGAAGGCGTCCGCCGGGAAGTTGGCTGCGGAAAGCACGACAATGCCGCTGTACAGGTCCGGACGTGTCAGGCCGACTGTCAGCGCGCCGCAACAACACATCGACAGCCCGCCG
>CAMOZF010000212.1 GCA_946630765.1 uncultured Lachnospiraceae bacterium
CCGGCACAAATAGCCGTGTGAAAAATCAGCACATCTGTGTGATTTTTCACACTAACCTCCCCTGGTATCATTATGTGATTCATGAAAGAATGTCCCAAATCCTCTGTATCCAGTATACAACTATCGCCGCGGAAAATGAACCGCAACAATCAGGCTTCGGGCCGGCAGGTTCCGGACGCCCGTTTTTGGCTTCGCGCAGGGCGGCGTTCAATGCTATACTAATCATGATGGTAGGGCTTGAGGGAGGTGGTGTTCCACTGAAACCTGCAAATATCGACATCTCGTCGGAACAAGAGACAGAGCATTTCGACATGGAGGGAAACATAACTATGCATCATTCTCATACTTTTCATGATCAAACGAAATACATCGGCTTCGAAGGCCTGCTCAGCGCATTTGCCCAAAAAGCCCCTTCGCGAACCGCCCTTCTCTATGAACAGCACGGAAAGAAATCTTCTCTGACCCGACAGGAATTCGTCCAAGCGGTTCACTCCCGTGTCAGAGAACTTCTCGATCGGCAAAATAGTGCCGTCCGCGGCGTAATGGTCGCTCGCGAATCCTCTGCAGAAAGCGCCTCAGAAACCGGTTGCCGCACAGCGGCAGGCAATAGTGCGGCTGACTCCCACAAAGTTCCCACCTGCCTCGGCGTCCTGTGTGACGGTTCACTCTCCTGTGTGCTGACAATCTTTGCCTCAGCACTTGCCGGATTTCAGACTGTCCTTTTGGACGAGAACGCTGCGGAAGAGCTTCTGGTCGATCAGATTCGGCAGACCGACATCGACTGCCTGTGGGGAAGTGATGAAGAGCTTCTTGAGGAACTGCAGCCCTGCCTGACTGCCGGAATCCCCGATGGCTGTCCACCCCTTTCCGCCTCCGGACGCCGCATTCTCTTCTTTACATCAGGAACAACGTCCAGCAGCAAAGCCGTTGTCCTGACAGACGAGAGCCTGATGGCTGCGGCTTACAACGGAAGCTGCAAGCTTCCGCTCTCGGAAGAGGATACCCTTCTGTGCATGCTTCCCTTAAATCACGTCTTCGGATTTGTCTGTGGACTTTTGTGGGGAATGCAGTGCGGCTGCACGGTAGCTCTTGGGCGCGGCGCGAGGTATTACACGCAGGATCTGTCTTTTTACAGGCCCACAGCACTTTCCGCCGTCCCTATGCTTCTCGGTTTCCTGTTGCAGCATGACCTCTTAAATGAAGAGCTGAGGCTCGTTCTGGCAGGTGCCGGCGACTGCCCGAAGGCACTCCTTTCCGCGGCATCCCAAAAAGGAATTTCCGTCAGCTTCGGCTACGGTCTCACAGAGACCAGCTCCGGCGTGGCAATCAGTGTGCCGCCCGCTTACCGCCGTGAAGACGGCGCCGCTCCTTCCTTCGACCCCTATGCTCTCGAAGTCTGCCCTGAAAATACAGTTACTTTAGCCGATGACGGCGAGATTCTCGTCACGGGCGATAGCTGCATGATGAAAGGTTACTACAAGCATCCGGAAGCTACTGCTGCTGTTCTCAGAGACGGTGTCCTTTATACCGGCGACCTCGGTCGATGGGACGAAGACGGCCGCCTTCACATCATCGGCCGCAAGAAGGAAATCCTTGTTCTTCCGGACGGCACCAAAATCTTCCTTCCGGAATATGAGGCCCGCATTGCCGCTGCTTTGCCCGGAGCAGATTTTGCCGTCATCCTGCGGGATGGCAAGCCTGCTCTGCTTTTGTTCGACCCGGACCTCCCTTCACCGGCCAAGAAGACGCCGGCCACCGATACTCCGGGCCTCCCTTCACAGACAGAAAAAAGCCCGGCCGCCGAGGCGGCACGGGCCACAATACAGAGCAAGCTGAAGGCTGTCATGGCAGGGCTTCCCCGCGGACAACAGCTGGGCGCGATTCTCTTTACCGACAGGCCGCTGCCCCGAACGGCCACAGGAAAAGTGAAGCGCTGGGAACTGCAGCAGTCACCCGAATCTTGAATTGCCGTATACTCACAACCGGAAAGAATTTCCAAATTACATCTCCGCCTCAGCCCAGATATCCGTATGCTTTCTCTTCAACTTCCGTCCGATCACAATGACAAGCACCAGCACCAGAATTTCCAGGATGACGGCCGGAATCGTGCCCTCGACGCCGAAACCCACATCGTAGAAGAAGCTGTTCGTCGCCGTCGCCGCGTCGAGCCGGAAGACTTTCCACGCCTTTCTTCGGGTTTCCATCCGGCTGCCGGCTTCCCGCAACCTTCTTTTGACCTCTGATGACAGAAAGCGCAATTGCGGATATAATAAGCATATCAAGCAGTCGGCTTCCCGAAAAGCCCGGGGCTCACCGTGCGAGCTCTCCCGCGCCGCGAAGCCTGCCCTTTAAAAATCCGGAAAGGAATTTTCGCCATGGACAGAAAACAGATTGCCGCGACCTGCAAAGAAGTGATCTATGAGTGCATCCCCGACATGGAGGGCACGCCGATCTACGAGGACACTGTTATCAACACCGATACCGCCATTGATTCCATGGGCTTTACCCTGATCATCTGCCGCCTCGAGGCGCGCTTTGATGTCAAGATCCCCCAGAGACAGTGGTCGAAAATGTCGACCTTCGGAGACGTCGTGAACGCCTTTGAAAAGAGGATCAACCGGAAGTTTTGACCCGATCAACCCCGCCGGATTTCGAAGGAGGCTCCATGAGCATTTACAGACAGGATTTTCAGCTGCTCTCCTCTGATGTGGACATGTCGCGCAGGATGCGCCTGTCCACTCTGTTCACGCGCCTTCAGGAGGCCGCGATTGCGCACACCATCGAACTTGGTGTGACGAGGGAGAAAACCCTGGACCAGGGGCTTCTCTGGGCAGTGACGCAGTATAATGTGAAGTTTAACCGTCTGCCGGAATATGATGAGAAGGTCACGCTCCTGTCCTGGCCGGGAAAGACTATGCATCTGTATTTCCCCCGCTATTTCCGCCTTGTGGACACAAACGGGAAGGTCCTTCTTGATGCCTCTTCGCTTTGGGTCCTGATCGATCAGGAGACCCGCGGGATCGTCTTCCCCGAGACCCACGATATTTATATCAAGGAGACCGTCACCGGAAACGAGCTCTCTCTGCCCGGAAGGCTGCGCAAAGAGGAGATGCGGGATCAGATCTCCTTTACCGTTCCCTACAGCTATGTCGATCTGAACGGACACATGAATAACGCCAGGTACTACGACCTGGCGCTCGATCTGATGCCTCATGACCTGCGGCAGGCCCGGATCACCGGCCTGGTCTCGGAGCATATCGGGGAGGCGCAGCTTGGCGATTGCCTGTCCGTCGAATATGCCGCGTCGGAGGACGCCTTCTGCCTCTTTGGCGAAAAGGAAAAGCCTGTATTCCGAATCAGATTTCTCTTCGAAAAATGACCTTTTCTCCTGTCCGACAGCGGCCTCGCGGCCGCTGTTTTTATTCCTGCGGATTTTCGTCTTCGTACTCTTCCCCGAAGTCCTCATCCTCCGCGCACTCCGCCTCAATTTCCTTGATCACGCATTGGTTTCCGTCCACAAGCCAGGTCTCGCCGCTGTGGCAGTAGGGACATTCCTTGCCGTACCGGACGGTCTCGTAGGTCCTGTTGCAGTTTCCGCAGAAAGTCACCGCGGGAATCGTCACGAGCCGCAGCTCGGACTCTGCAAGGACCGGATGCTTTACCTTGAAGTAATTCCAGCAGTCGACGAACAGATCGGTCATGATGCCGGATACCTCGCCGACTTCGAGCGTCACGGAGCCGATCTTCGTGATGTGCTGCTCCTGTGCCGTCTCATCCAGCATCTTCGCTATGTGAAGTATGATTCCCATTTCGTGCATGATCTGTTCCCCCGCGTTTGTCTTTCCCACTTTCCGCATCCTGTCAAAATACTGTTTTTTGGCAGAAGGGTCTTTCGACTGCTATTATACTATCTTCATAAACCACGGAAAAGAGCCCGAGGGATCCTTCGATTCCCCAGGCTCTTTTCCTGTCACTTTTATGAAAGGTTTTGTCCAATGATCACTTCCTGATAATCACTTCTCGATGATCCTGATCACAGAACCGATCTTGATCTCCGGCATGGGCTTCGCCTCGCAGTAGATAGTGCCGGGAAGCTCTGCCTCGGTGGCGCCGCTGAAGTTGAATGTGCAGTGTCCAAGTCCCTTTAAGGTGATGGGAGCTTCATAGCCGACGCAGGTGATCTTGTATTCCTGCCCGTCGA
>CAMOZF010000213.1 GCA_946630765.1 uncultured Lachnospiraceae bacterium
CCGTACATTCATCACTGTGGCGGAACGCCCGGAAAGCTTAAAGACGTGCTGATTGAAGCCTGTAAGTATATTCCGGGACTGACCCCGGATCCGGCGGTATAACGGCCGGAAAAGTCTGATTTACGGCTTCTGCCGCCTAAAAACAACGCTGTGGGGAAACCCCACAGCGTTGTTTTTTATCTCTGGTTTTGTGCCCTGTTCAGGCGTGAATACGGGTTCCGCAGTTCGTGCAGAAGACCATATCGGACGTGAGACGTGCGCCGCAGTTCGTGCAGAACATCGGGCGGTCCGGCGCCTTCGGCGGTTCCACTTCAAACTGTCCAACCGTCGGCTCGTCGTAGTATTCCACGGCCTGTGCCATCACGGGCTGCACTGCGGGCTGCGGGTTCACCGGGCCGTTATACTGGAAGTCTCCCGCGGGTATTGCCATTACCGGCTGATCATCATCCGCTTCTTCCTCGGCAGCTTCCTCAGGCTCATCATAGTACTCCACAGCCTGTGCCATGACAGGCTGCTGCACGGGCGCTTCTTCCGGGATCACGGCTGCCGCAGCCTCCGGCACCACCTCTGCCGGTTCCGGCACTTCAACAGCCTCAGCAGCCGGAGCTTCCACGGCTTCCATAACCGGCGCTTCCACAGCCGGCGCTTCCGGGACTTCCGGTACGACCGGCATCTGTGCCATCATCGCCGCGGTTTCGAGGTTTCTCGCTTCCTTCTCGGCTTCGAGCGCGGAGATATTGCTCTCGGCCTGCGCAAGCTGCATCTGAAGATTCGCAATGTCGCGGTTCAGCTGTGTAATCTGCGCTTCGTATTCGTCAGAGACTGCTTCTCTCTCCTGATCGGCCTTTGAAAGCTGGTCCCGAAGCGTCATGATATAGGTCTGGTTTCTGCCGAGCGCATCCTGCAGTTCAGGAACCTGCGCGGCAGCTTCCTGTGCCTTCGCGCACTCTTCCTTTGCCGCTGCAGCTTCTTCTTTGGCCTTCGCGCATTCTTCCTGAAGAGACGCGATCTCTGCGCCTGCTTCCTCGAGCTGCGCCTTCACGCTTTCAAGCGCCGCAGACTGGGCATTGAATGCTTCTTCGAGTGCCGAGGCCGAGGCCGCAAACTGCGAAAGGACTCCGGAATAATCTTCCGCAGGCGCCGGAGAGGCGATCACGCTCTCCTTCGGCTGTTCCGGTTCATCGTATACCGGCTGCGCCATCACCGGCTGTGCCATCACCGGCTGGGCCATTACCGGTTCATCATAGACAGGCTGAGCCATCACAGGCGCTTCCTGGGACGGAGCCGTCATCACCGGCGCGTCCGAAAGTCTCGCGCCGCAGTTTGTGCAGAACATCGCATCCGGCTGAAGCGGAGCGCCGCATCTGTAACAAGTAGCCATCCGAAATCCTCCTTTAGATCCATCATTTTCTGCCTTCAACTTTACACCGAAAACCCTGCCCTGTCAAGCTTCTTTATTCAGCCTGCCCAATGTTTCCAAACTGCCGCCGCCGCGTTTCTGATACTCTGTTGATTGTCGATTTCCGGGGCTTATGTTATAATAACCACGAATTAAGCATCCCACAGCACAGGAGGCAGCTATGACAGATCATTTTGTACTCTCCGGTTTCTCCGATGAAATCGATGAGAATATTGAGGTGCAGTTTCAGCACCTGAAAAAGCTCGGCATCAGTTATTTTGAGCCGCGCGGCATCAACGGAAAGAGCATTTCTTCTCTGGACGATCAGGAGGTCGAAGCCCTGAAGGCCCGCATGGATTATTACGGCATCAGCGCCTCGTCCATCGGCTCTCCTGTCGGCAAGATCGGCATCGAGGACGATTTCGACGAGCATATGAAGGTGCTTGCCAGAACCATCCGTACCGCGAAGATGCTCGGCACCCGCTACATCCGCGTGTTCAGCTTCTACATCCCGGACGGAAAATATGCCCAGTTCCGTGACGAAGTGATCCGCCGCATGAAGGCCATGACGGCGCTGGCGGAGATGGAGGACGTCATCCTCCTCCACGAGAACGAAAAGGGCATTTACGGCGATCTTGCGATCCGCTGCAGGGAAATTCTCGACGCAATCGATTCAAGCCATTTAAGGGCCGTTTTTGACCCTGCAAACTTCGTTCAGTGCGGCCAGCCGACCTTCAGCGAGGCCTACGACCTGATGCGGCCCTATATCGAGTACATGCACATCAAGGATGCACTTGCGACGGGCGACGTCGTTCCCGCCGGCCAGGGCATCGGATTCGTCCCGGAAATCCTGAAGGCGCTCAAGGCTTCCGGCTACGAAGGCTTCCTCAGTCTCGAGCCGCACCTCGGATCCTTCTCCGGACTTTCTTCGCTGTCGCAGAGTGACCATTCGAGACTGCTCGACAAGGAGCCCTCTTCCGCGGACAAATTCGACATCGCCTATCACGCGCTCCGGAAGATCCTCGCCTGTATCTGACAATCTAAAACACAGAATATTAAATCGCCCGGTATCTGGCATTTCAATTGCCTGATACCGGGCGGTTTTTTATCGGTCTTCAGCCTTCAGAATCACTTCTTCAGCCGAACTTCAGATGGTAGTTATCGATCGCACGCTGGATGATCTTCTCTGCTTCAATCGAATCCCCGAGCTCGTTCACGACGGTCTTCTTGCCTTCGAGGCTCTTGTAGTGCCGGAAGAAGTGCTGCATTTCATCGAAGATATGCTTCGGCAGCTCGTCGATGTCTCTGTAGCTGGTGTAGGTCGGATCGCCGAAGGGAATCGCGATGATCTTCTCGTCGCCCGCGCCGTCGTCCTCCATCTTCATCACGCCGATCGGATAACAGCGGACCAGCGTCATCGGAAGGATCGGCTCCGAGCACAGGACAAGGACGTCCAGCGGGTCCTTGTCGTCGCCGTAGGTCCTCGGAATGAATCCGTAGTTCATCGGATAGTGGGTCGCGGTGAAAAGCACGCGGTCCAGCTTCAGAAGTCCGGTCTCTTTGTCCAGCTCGTACTTCATGTTGCTGCCCTTCGTGATCTCGATGACCGCCACGAAATCCGTGGGGTTGATGTGTTCGTCCTTCATCTCATGCCAGATATTCATAAAGACCCCCTTTGCTTCTCAGGCTCATAATTCTTCCGCTTCCTCTGATCAATAGCAGATTCCGCCGAGCTGCTCCATGACATACAGGTCGGAAATCGCCTCCAGATTGTTGACGAAAACGATATCCGGCGAATCATACTGCTTTGCAAGTTCGATCAGACTGTCCGTATTGTAGCGGTAGTCGATAACGATCAGCGTCTCGTAATGGTCGATCATAAACGGCGCGAAGCAGTTGCCGAAGCTTTCCTTGACCACGATGCAGCAGGAGCCGTCCGAGAGGTTCGGATTGTGCGCCTCGCTGTAGGCCGTGTCGCCGTAGATATAGCCCTGATACTTCAGCGTCACGTCAAATTCGCTCATGTTGCGGACGAGCTTGCCGTCACGCATGGCCTTGAGATCCCTGTCGTAGAAGGAGAACTCATTCGTCGCGATCGGCTCGTAGGAATAGACATTGTCCGGATTATCCGCAAGCTGCGCGTAGCCGTTCGTCTTGTAATAGCTTCCGAGGAAGGGACCGGAATCCACTTCCTTGTAATCCGACAACGCGTGCGGCGTTAGTCCCGCCTCCTCGCAGTAACGCACATAGGCGTAGTAGGCGCCGAGCTGCGTCCAGTGATGGTCGGTCTTGAAGTACAGGTACTCGTCCTTATGCTCCTCGAGAATATCGTAGATATCCACGTACTTCACCAGCTGGCTCTGCTGATAGGTCATCGCCTTGAAGTACTGGATGACCTTCCGCTCGTCCAGAAGCTTCCATTCGGCCTTCGTCTGATCGTCGAGATTGATCGCGGAGTTATTCGGAATCAGCAGTTCAAATACCCTCGCCTTGTCCTTCAGGCCTTCGGCGACCTTCCCGATGTGGATCGCGTACTGGTCCGCCGCCTTCCGGTTGAAGCCGTAGACGCAGTAGCCGACAAGGTCCTTGACATTGACGGCGCCTGCCTCCTGCGGATTATTTCTGTACATTTCCTCGCCATCCACGGACTCCGGCTCGGTGGCTTCGGTCTCGGTGGTCTCTGTTTCGGTTTCGGTCGTCGTCACGGGCGCTGCCGTCTCCGTCTCCTGCGTCGCGCTCTCCTCATCCATCGAGGCGAGAATCTCATCAATATTCGGCAGCTCGTCACCCTGT
>CAMOZF010000214.1 GCA_946630765.1 uncultured Lachnospiraceae bacterium
CGCCGCCGCCTGTCCACTGCGGAGCTCTTGTGGAGCCCTGACGTGCATGGCCGGTACCCTTCTGTCTCCAGGGCTTTCTGCCGCCGCCGGAAACCTCGGAACGTGTCTTTGCCTTCTGTGTGCCCTGACGGTTGGCTGCGAGCTGATTCACAACCGCCATCTTGATCAGGTGCTCGTTGACCGGAGCTGCAAAGATCTCGTCTGAGAGCTCAATGGTGCCGGTCTTATTGCCCTGCATATCATATACAGATAATGTAGCCATTGTTGTTTCTCCTTTCTCTCAGCCCTTACTTCGCGGCCTTCGCTGCCTCGCGGACAGTGATCAGCGACTTTCTGGCGCCCGGGACAGAGCCCTTAACCAGAATCAGGTTATTTTCCTTGTCGACACGGACAACGGTCAGGTTCTGGATCGTCACCTTGACGGAACCCATATGACCGGGCATGCCTTTGCCTTTTCTTACATGGCTCGGGGTTGCGCTGGAACCGTTGGAGCCCTGATGACGGTGGAACTTACTGCCGTGCGCCATGGGTCCTCTGTGCTGGCCGTAACGCTTGATTGCGCCCTGGAATCCCTTACCCTTGCTGATGGCGGTTGCGTCGATCAGGTCGCCTTCCGCGAAAACGTCAGCGGTAATCTCATCCTTTACGGAATACTCGGAAGCATTCTCCAGACGGAACTCTCTGATGTATCTCTTGTAAGAAACACCAGCCTTGTCGAACTGGCCCTTTTTCGGCTTGTTGACAAGCTTTTCTCTGATGTCGGCATATCCGACGACGACTGCCTGATAGCCGTCATTCTCTTCGGTCTTGACCTGCAGTACGCTGCAGGGGCCGGCCTGAAGAACGGTGACGGGGATCAGATTGCCGACTTCGTCGAAAACCTGAGTCATGCCGACTTTTGTTGCCAAAATCGCTTTCTTCATTTTTTTCCTCCTGTGAATCTACAGCGGAATGGGACGGCCGTCCCATTCATCCTAGAACAGAAGACACACGTATGTATATCAACTATTACAGGATATTAAAACTTGGTGAAGGTCCGTTATTTCATCTTGATGTCAATGCTTACACCGGCCGGCATCTCCAGCTTGGATAAAGCATCAACGACCTTCTGGTTCGGGGCAATAACGTCGATCAGTCTCTTGTGCGTTCTCTGCTCAAACTGCTCGCGGGAATCTTTGTACTTATGAACCGCACGAAGAATGGTTACCACTTCCTTCTTGGTCGGAAGCGGAACCGGTCCGCTGACAAGAGCACCGGTCTTCTTGACCGTGTCGACGATCTTCGCCGCGCTCTGGTCGATGAGCTGATGATCATACGCCTTCAGGGTGATCCTCATAACATTTTTTGCCATAAAAAAGTCGCCTCCTTTTCGCACTTTTTGAAAGTACGACAAGCGGTGACTGTACACATACCCGTGTGTGTCGCATGGACACCCACACTATTCGACTTACCTGCATTGTAAATCTTACTGTACAGTGACTTGTCGTCTGGATGGACCTGACATTCGCTCCGCGTAAAAACCTGATGTTTGCAGCACATCAGCAACCTCACGCATCCTCGCTATCATGCCACAGCAACGTACAATATACCATAAAGTCACTGTAAATGCAAGTGTTTTTTTAAGGAAATAATAAGTTTCTGAAGAACTTTTCAGATGCTTTGACTGTTGTCATCCTGAGCGAGGGCAAAGCCCGAGCCGAAGGATCCCATTCCGTAGTTATTCTCCCCCGGACGGGATCCCTCGGCTCGCTTCGCTCGCTCGGGATGACAGATTTCCCGCTCGCTCGGGATGACATGCTTCCCGATTCGCTCGGGATGACATTATTTGCTTTCTTTATCCTTCTTCTCGACTGTCTTCGTCTCGTCTTCCGGATGCTCGATCTGGATGACCGCGGACTTCTGCATCGGGATGCGGCAGTTCTTGTTGTTGCCAAACTCGATGATGACAGTATCATCGGTGATGTCGATGATCTTGCCGTAGAAGCCGGAGCTCGTCAGCACGAGGTCGCCGACCGCCATGGAAGCCAGCATGGCCTTCTGCTCTTTTTCCTGCTTCTTCTGCGGACGGATCGCGATGAAGTACATGGCGCCGAAGAATACCACCATAACACCGACGTACATAATGATCGTCTGGGGGCCCATGCCGGTGCCTTCAGCACCTGCCGCAGCAGACGCCTGGGGCATGCAGCCGGAAAGAAGCGCAAGAACAGAAGCCGAAAAACCGATTAAAACTTTTCTCATGTTAGATACCTCTCTTTATCATTTTCAGACCCGGAAAATCCTGCGGCTCCAGGCTGCAGAACCGTCTCAGGATCATCAGTGACCATTTATGACTCTTCGCCTGAATTCAGGCTTTCGAGCATGTTATATTTATACTCTTTCCAGCGGTCATTGTCAAGTGCATCCCGGATTTCCTCCATCAGATGATTGTAGAAATACAGGTTGTGCAGCACGAGAAGCCGCATGCCGAGCATTTCCTTCGCCTTCAGAAGATGCCGCACGTAGGCTCTGGAGTAATTCCGGCAGGCCGGGCAGCCGCAGCCCTCCTCGATCGGCCGCGTGTCGCGTTCATAGCGCGCATTCATCAGATTCATGCGTCCGCGGTGGGTGTAGGCGTGTCCGTGCCGTCCGTTTCTTGTCGGATAGACGCAGTCAAAAAAGTCAATGCCTCGGTCCACGCTCTCAATGATGTTGGCCGGCGTGCCGACACCCATCAGATAGGTGGGTTTGTTTTTCGGAAGGTACGGCACCGTTTCATCGAGAATGTGATACATTTCCTCATGGCTCTCGCCGACCGCCAGTCCGCCGACCGCGTAGCCGGGCAGATCCATGTCCGCAATCTCCTTCGCGTGCCGGATCCGGATGTCCTCAATGATGCCGCCCTGGTTGATGCCGAACAGAAGCTGCTCCCGGTTTACAGTGTCCGGGAGGCTGTTCAGCCGCGCCATTTCCGCTCTGCAGCGAAGAAGCCAGCGGCTCGTGCGTTCGACGGAGGGCTCGATATAGCTGCGCTCCGCGAGCGCCGGCGGGCATTCGTCAAAGGCCATTGCGATGGTCGAGCCGAGGTTGGACTGGATCTGCATCGACTCCTCCGGCCCCATGAAGATCAGATGGCCGTCAATGTGGGAGCGGAAGGAAACGCCCTCTTCCCTGATCTTCCGGATGCCGGCAAGGGAAAACACCTGAAAGCCGCCGGAGTCCGTTAAAATGGGCTTTTTCCAGTTTGTAAAGGCATGTAAACCGCCCAACTCCCGCACGAGCCCGTCGCCGGGCCGCACATGCAGGTGATAGGTGTTGCTGAGCATCACCTGGGTGCCGATTTCCCGAAGGTCCGCCGTCGAGACCGCGCCCTTGATCGCGCCGGCCGTCGCGACATTCATGAAGACGGGCGTCTCGATCGTGCCGTGCACGGTCTCCATATGCGCGCGTTTGGCTTTTCCGCAGGTTTTCAGAATTTCATACTTCATAACTGCTTCTCCGAATCAGTAAAGGATCTGCAGCGCTTTTCGCTGCTTCTTATTAAAACAGGGCGGTTCGCGAAATCACTTCGTGAAAGAACCGCCCATTTCAGATAGCCCAGTTTTCAGACTGCGAATCTCCGTTTATTTCGCCTTTTCGGCCGCATTTTTCTTTCCGCCGATCTTAGTCCGGAAGATATACCAGACAGCGCCTGCAAGGCAGACGGAGGAATATGCACCGACGACGATACCCACCATCAGAGGAAGTGCGAATTCGCGGATCGAGGTCACACCGAAGATGTACAGTGCGAGCACCATGACGAAGGTCGTCAGAGACGTCAGAATCGAACGGCTCAGCGTCTGTGTGATCGACAGGTTGACGACAGACTTCAGATCAGCCTTCTGGCCCATGAGCGCCTGGTTCTCACGGATACGGTCGAAGATAACGATCGTCGCGTTGATCGAGTAACCGACAAGGGTCAGCATGCAGGCGATGAAGGTGGAACCGACCGTCCAGCGGAATACCGCGAAGGCCGCGATGACGACAAATACATCGTGCACGAGCGCGAGAACCGAAGCGGACGCGAAACGCACATCGCGGAAACGGATCCAGATGTAGATCAGCATTGCAATGGCTGCAAGCACGACGGACAGGATCGCGGAACGCGTCATTTCCCTGGAAACGGTTGCCGTAATCGTATCGTAGGTAATGCT
>CAMOZF010000215.1 GCA_946630765.1 uncultured Lachnospiraceae bacterium
ACAGAAATATTATAACACAACTGATAGAATGAATCCAGTAAAACAATATGGAGCTTCTGTTGTCGGTAAGAAGCATCTCCGGACGGACCAGAGGACTTACAGAAGCCTTCCGTGAGAAAGGGGTTTTTATGGCAAAAACCGGAAAGGCAAAGAATCCGGAAGCCGTCGGATTCAAGGAAATGTTTGGCGTTACCGCGCTCTCCACAAATAACGGTCTCGCCGCTATATTTATGTCCGCCATGTTTATGACCTTCATGACGGATTACGCCGGACTCGGCGCCTGGGGCGCCGCGCTCGCAACCGGCGTGCTTCTGGCTGCCCGGAT
The DNA here is from genome assembly GCA_946630765.1 of uncultured Lachnospiraceae bacterium. Next base: position 326 of record CAMOZF010000215.1, read on the forward strand.
CATCGATGCGGTCGACGATCCGATTCAGGGCTTCATCATGGACCGCGCAAAGGTCGGAAAGCACGGAAAATACAAGCCCTTCTTCATGCTCTCGATCATCATGACGACAATCGGCGTCATCATGCTGTATACGCTCCCGAACGCCGTCTCTAAGGTCCCGGCCCTCGTCGTGGTCTGGGTCATTGTCTTCTATTTCATGTTTGATATCGGGCAGTCCTTCTATAATCAGAACCTGCTGTTCCGGACAATGACCAATGACGTCGGAGAGCGTTCGAAGCTGCTTCTCGGGCCGCGTCTCTGGGTGATGGTGCTCGGCATGGCGGGTTCTGCATTTACCGGCATCGCGGTGTCCATTCAGGCCGCTGTCGGCTCCTTCAAAACCGCCTATATGATTCTCGCGATCGTCGCGATGCTGATCTCCTTCGGGCTCTCGGTGCTGGGCTGGTTCCTCGTCAGGGAGCGCCACATCGTCGAGCAGGATGAAAACGACAAGGTGAGAATCCGCGACTTCTTCGAGCTGATCCGGACCAATAAGCCGATGATGATCAACTTCTTCCACGCGATCTTCACAGGCTTCATCTGGACCTTCCTGTTCGCGGCGCCGGCCTACTACGTCAAATGGGCCTACTGCGCGGATCTGACAACCGGCGCGCTGAATACCGAACGTCTCGGCGTCCTCTCCATGATCGTCTCGCTGATGATGCTTCTCCCGCTTCTTCTCGGGACCATTATCGCGAACCCTGTTCTGAAGGCCTTCAAGGGAAACTTCATCAAAATGCACCGTTTTGACCTTGTCATGCAGGGCAGCGCGGGACTTCTGATGTTCCTTCTTCAGATTTTCGGACTGCTTCAGAAAAGCCCGGCTGTCTTCTTCATCGCGATGTTCGTCATGGCGCTCGCGATCGGCATCGACTTCGTCCCCGGCTCCAATATCGGCATGGAGGTCATGGACTATACGATCTACATGACCGGCAAGGACCGCTCGGCGCTGACCGGCGCGCTTGACAAATTTCTCGAAAAGGCACAGAGCGCCGTTTCCGCCGCACTGGTCGGCGGCATCCTGGTCGCGATCGGCTACGAGGTGGATTCCGTGAGCGGCGACTATGTCGGCGAGCTGTCGAAGATGCCGACGATGCTGACCTGGATGATCATTGTCATGGGCCTTCTGCCGGCGCTTATGGCCGTCATCGGTCTTCTGATCTTCAGTAAATATCCGATCGATATGAGCCTGCGCGAGAAGATTCACGCTTATATCTCGGAGCATCAGACTCATAAAAAAGTAGAATAATCAAAACAGCTCATACGAAAAAGGGGCAGCTTCCAGAAACGGAAGATGCCCCTTTTATTGTCACGGAATCGGCTTATTGGTAAATTCCGTTCAGGTAGGACGTTTCGACCGGCGTTCCGCTCTCCTCCTCCATGCGGATCTCCGCGAGGATTTCCCGGAGGGAGGCGAGCTGCCATTCGACACGCTCCGGCTCGAGCTTCGCCGAATGATGCTCGATGCCGTAGGTGCCTTCGTAGCCGGCCTGGTAAAGCTTTCTTGCAACCTCTAAAGCGTAAGGAATCGAATTCGCGTGGAAATGCGTATGCATCGCATGCGCCACGCAGAACGCCTCACCGCCCTCCGGATCGTCGAAGAAATTCCGCAGGTGGTACAGATGGCCGTAGGCCGGATGGTCCACCGCCTCGTGCACCTTCTTCAGATACGCCGGCACACGGTCCCAGCCCCAGTGGTTCTCCGGGCCGATCTTCGCGCCGAAATCGTACACAATGCCGCAGTATTCGCGGTAGGTGTCCACGATCCAGGTGAAGGCCTCCTCGCTCATCGTGCAGACATCCTCCACCGTGGTGCGCTTTCCGCCGAAGCCGCTCCTGATGCCGTCCCTGTCGAATCCGAAATCAATCCGTACGGTCTTTGCGCCAAGAATTTCCGCCGCCTTCAGGTACTGCAGCATCGATGCCTTATGCGAAAGGCGCTCCTCCCTGTCATCGCACCAGACATAGGGGCCGTCGACGCAGAGATTTGCCAGCGTCATGCCGCGCACATCCATGGCCTTTCGGATCTTTTTCAGGTAGTCCGTATCGAGGGATTTCAGGCAGCCCTCGGTCCAGATATCCGCATAGTCCACGTGATAGCGGTATTTCAGCAGGTCAAGGTAGGAAAAAACATCCATTTCCCCGGCATTGATCATCCCGTGGAAGGAATAGGATGCAACCGAAACATTCATGTCAGACATACAGTGCCTCCTTACAGTTCGTATTCAAAGGTGCCCCAGGGCGTTTCCTGACGGGTCAGTGCGATCGACTCGGAGAGCGCTTCAATCTCCTCCGCACGGACCTCGCGGCCAAGCTCGCTCGAAAGGAAGATTCCTTCACTGAGGAAGGCCGTATGCAGCGTAATTTCGGCCGTGTTGATGCGCTCCTCAATCTGCCCCGTGAGATAAGCGATCCAGTGCTCAAAGTTCCCGTCGAAACGGGTATCGGGATCGAGCTTTTTCTCATAGAAATTATTTTCATAGTCATTGACGCGAAGATCAATATCGATGTCCCGTTCGTCCTTCGTCGTAATGAATTTCAGGCCCGGCGCAGGCCAGCTTCTGCCGCGCACCGGCTCCTCCGTAAAGCGAAGGCCGCCAAGAGACCCCGCGATAAATGAGCTGCCCACGTCGTCCACATGCAGCGCCCAGCTCTCCATGAATTCCAGCGTCAGGCCGTTTTCATAGGACGCAAAGCCGAGCCCCAGATCCTCGACGCCGAATTCTCTGCCCTCGAGAAGTTTCTCGTTTCTCGGCGGCTCCAGGTAGCATTTGCCGCTGACGCGCTCCAGTTTCGGAAGTCCGAGAATATAGAGCATCTGCGCAATGTGGTAAACGCCCATATCAAAGACCGCGCCGTGCCCGGCAAGCTCCTTGTTGTAGAAATTGACCGAAAGGTCCGAATCGAGACCCGGACGGTTGCGTCTTCTGTGCCCGAGACAGCGGATATAGTAGACGTGGCCGAGCTCTCCGTTTTCGATCATCTTCTTTGCAAGACGGGTCTGCGGCTTGAAAATCGTGTCGATCTGCACCGCAAGCTCGACGCCGGTCTCCTTTTTCAGGCGCTGCCATTCGTCATACATCCTCTTCGCATCCTTGTAGCTTGCGGCCATCGGTTTTTCGCAGAAGCAGTGCCGCCCGGAGCGCAGCACCGCGAGCGTCATCGGCAGATGCAGATTGTTGTGAACGCAGATATCCACCGAATCGATATCGTCGCGCTTCAGCATTTCACGGTAGTCCGTGTACATATTCTCGACCCCGTAGCGCGCGCACCACTGTTCAAGTCTTTCCTTGTCAATGTCGCAGGCCGCGACAACTTTAACATTGTCCATCTGCGTATAGGAACGCATGTGATTGTGCGAGATCACGCCGCAGCCGATAAACGCAACGCGGATCTCCTTCAACGCTTTCTGTATCATAATGCCTCCTTTGTCGCGGGTCTCTCCCCACTGAATGTGTTTCATAACGGACGCTTCGGAACATCCATGCCTCCACCGGACGCTCCGAAACCTCTGTGCCTCCGGGTCCACGCGGGAAGTGTCCCCTTGAGGCACAGCGGCTTTCGTCGCTGGTTATTGTCAACCCGAGCGAGTCCGAAGGACGAGTCGAGGGATCCCATCAGGATGTCACGAACGGATGGGATTCCTCGCTCCGCACGGAATGACATGTGGATAGGCCGTACACTCGAGCCGAGGGTTATTGCGTTTCCTCTGAGGAGACTTCCCGCGTCTCCGAAGAGGAAATGCAATCCCG
>CAMOZF010000216.1 GCA_946630765.1 uncultured Lachnospiraceae bacterium
TGCCGGTGATGGAAACGTCAACGTTTTCCTTCCACATGATCGCAACGCCTTCCTGTACGTCGTTCGCGCCGTAGCAGTTGACCTTCGCGCGCGGCGACTCCGGATCCTTGCTGTAGCACTTACGGAAGACTTCCTCAACCTCGCCGGTGTAGTAGTTGTACTTGGTCTCTACATAGGTGAAGCCGTTGATACGGGAGATGATCTGTGCCGCATCCTTGCCAAGACCGTTCAGGATAACACGGAGGGGTTTCTGACGGACCTTGTTGGCCTTCTCGGCGATACCGATTGCGCCCTCAGCAGCAGCGAAGGACTCGTGTCCTGCGAGGAATGCGAAGCACTCGGTGTCCTCTTCAAGGAGCATCTTGCCAAGGTTGCCGTGGCCAAGACCAACCTTACGGCGGTCAGCAACGGAGCCGGGGATGCAGAATGCCTGCAGGCCGATGCCGATGGCAGCGGCAGCTTCGGAAGCCTTGCGGCAGCCCTTCTTGATTGCGATTGCGGCGCCGACAGTGTAGGCCCACTTTGCGTTTTCGAAGCAGATCGGCTGAATGCCTTCGATCAGATGATAGACATCAATGCCGGCTGCATCACAGATTTCCTTGCACTCTTCGATCGAAGAAATGCCGTATTCCTTGAGACACGCCAGAATCTGGGGTTCTCTTCTTTCATAGGATTCAAATAATGCCATTGTACTTGTTCCTCCCCTTCTTATTCATGTCTCGGATCGATGAGACGAACCGCGTCGGCGACTCTGCCGTACTGGCCGGAAGCCTTCTTCAGCGCTTCGTTCGCGTCCGCGCCGGCCTTGATGGCATCCATCATCTTGCCGAAGTTCACGTACTGGTAGCCGATGATCTCATCGTTCTCATCCAGCGCGATCTTGGTGATGTAGCCGTCGGTCAGTTCGAGATAACGGGGGCCTTTTTCCAGGGTGCCGTAGGTCGTGCCGACCATCGAACGGTTGCCCTTGCCGAGGTCTTCAAGACCTGCGCCGATCTGAAGGCCGTCCTCGGAGAAGGCGCTCTGAGATCTGCCGTAGACGATCTGCAGGAAGAGCTCTCTCATGGCGGTGTTGATGGCGTCGCAGACAAGGTCGGTATTCAGGGCTTCCAGAACGGTCAGGCCCGGAAGGATTTCAGCCGCCATCGCTGCGGAATGGGTCATGCCGGAGCAGCCGATCGTCTCAACGAGCGCTTCCTGGATGATGCCGTCCTTGACGTTCAGGGAAAGCTTGCAGCAGCCCTGCTGGGGCGCACACCAGCCGATACCATGGGTGTAGCCGGAAATATCCTTGACTTCCTTGGCCTGGACCCACTTCGCTTCCTCCGGAATCGGAGCAGCACCATGGTGCACGCCCTGTGTGACAGGGCACATGTTTCTGATTTCTGTTGAATAAATCATAGATTCCTCCTAAGTTATTCTTGTCGAAATGAGTTAGACATATCTCCGAATATATTATCATAAACTCTGATAATGCGCAAGCATTCCCCGGGAATTTTGGCGTGAAATTTCCGGGGAAGCAGCTTTTTTCCAAAAATACGGTTCTGCTGCGTCCGTGCTCAGTTTTCGGCGTCGAAGATCGTCTTTGCGGCCAGCATCGAAGAGAAGCGGGTCTTCCGGACAATGAAGACGCTGATGACGAGGAGGATCGGGAAGCCGATGCCGGAAAGCAGGCCTATGCGGATGTTTTCGCCGGCGGCCTGGGAAACATTGCCGACGATCGCGGGGCCAAGTGCGCCGCCGAGATCACCTGCGAGCGCGAGAAGCGCGAACATGGCCGTGCCGCCCCGGGGAAGCCGGGGAGAGGCGATGCTGATGGAGCCCGGCCACATGATGCCGACGGAGAAGCCGCAGAGCATACATCCGAGAAGCCCCATGAAGGGCAGCGCGGAGAAGGCTGCAAGCAGGTAGCTCACAAGGCACAGAATACCGGATCCGATCATGAAAACCGTGAGGTCGGTTTTCTCTCCGAACTTGCCGTACCAGATTCGGGCAAGCCCCATAAAGACCGCGAACGCCGCCGGACCGAGAAGGTCGCCGGCGGTTTTTGATATGTGAAGCGCGGACTCCGCAAAGGCCGAAGCCCACTGTGACATGGAAAGCTCGGAAGCGCCGGCGCAGATCATCAGCACGATGAAGATCCAGAAAACGCGGGTCCGAAGCAGCTCGCCCATCGTCATGCTTTCCCCTTCGGAGACAATCGGTTCGATCGGACAGGTGGCGAAATTATAAATGTTATACAGGGGAATCAACGCCTAGATGACCGAGAGAATCCGCCAATTCTGAAGCCCGAAAAGCGTAAAAAACAAGGTCGATCCGAGAATGACGCCGACCGAGCCCCAGCAGTAGAAGGAGTGCAGAAGGCTCATCATCCCGGCCTTGTTGTCAAAGGGGCAGGCTTCGATGATCGGGCTGCAGAGAACCTCGATCAGCCCGGAGCCGACCGCGTAGATCACGATGCAGATCAGAATGCCCGCGAAGGGGCGGGGCAAAAGATCCGGGAGGAATGCAAGTCCCAGAAGACCTGCGCCCGAGCACATTTCGGATACGATAATGCTTTTTCTGTAGTTGATCTTTGAAGAAAACTTCGCGCACAGAAAATCCACAAGAAGCTGCGTTGCGAAAAACAGCAGCGGGATCAGCGCCAGCTTCGCGTAGCTGATGCTGTAGGTCCTGTAAAAGGTCAGGAAAAGAAGCGGGGCAAAGTTTGCCGTAATTGCCTGCGTGACAAATCCGAGATAGCAGGCGAGTTTTGTCTTTCTGTATTTCATCTGTTGATTGATTCTCCTCCGAAAAATTCCATCACATATTTATTGGCGAGGCTCATGTGCGGCAGGTTCTGAAAACGGTGATCCGCGTCTTCGATCGCAATGAAATCGATCAGGTTATTGTCGGCAAATTCCCGGCTGTCCGACATCGGAACCACCTCGTCCTTCGTCCCGTGCAGGATCAGAATATCGTCCGCCCAGTCCATGTAGTCCCTTTCGCGGATATCATTCTTCTTCAGATCGTCGAGAAAGGCAGGCGTTACAAGAATCTTCCGGTCAAAACCGACCGAAGCCTCCTTTCCCTTCAGGATCCGTTCGTATTCGTCATTTTTCATGATTGTTCGCGTGAGCACGTCGTACATATCGATCGCGGGACAGCGCAGGGCAATTTTCCTGAAAGGATTGCCGTGTTCACTGATATATTTCAGGACAAGATAGCCGCCGAAGCTTGTCGCATAGGCGTACAGCTCCCCGATGCCGAAACGCGCCCCGGTATCCCTGATCACTTGTCCGAGGTAGGTGCTGCAGTCCTCGAGCACGATCTTTTTCTTAATATCATCGCCGTGCGCAGGCCAGTTGAAAACAATGACCGCGGCGTCCTTTTCCCTGGAGAGCAGCTTCTCCGAAAAACGGTTCGCGGCGTTATTGTCCTTATGCCCGGCAAATCCCGTGCAGTAGATCACCGCTTTTTTCGGCGGGACTTTTTCGTTACAATAGATTTTGCAGCGGATATTGCTGCTTTCTGTGTTGATTTCGTAGTATTTATTCATAGTTTTTTTATTACGTCCAGTGTTTTCCTTTCATACGCCTTTTCGCGAATATAGCCACATTATCACCTTTTCGGTTTTTTATCAACAGAAACGTATCGCCGAGTTCGAGCGGGGACATCTGTACCTGAGTGTGACGGAAAGCAGAAAGGAGCCAAAATATTTCAGGATCTGTGAGATTACTTTTTCACTTTCAACGATTTCAGATACAGCTTTTGTTCCTCTGTGATTCTTCTGCTTTCCAGGCTTTTCTGTATCGCTTTGTTATGCGTCCAGTCTTCAAGCCGCTTCTCCTCAATAAATGGAAGGATACTTTCATACTGCTTTGCGAGAGCGGTTGCAAAATACCAGGCGATCATCATATTGACGTAATATTCCTCACTTCTAAGCTTTGCAACCAGCTCGGGATAAAGTGGATCAAAGTCATCATCCAGGAAATGCTCCATAAGCATTCCTACCCCGAATCTCACGGTATACGTTTTTTCAGAATTAACCCACTCTTTTATATGCGAAAAAAGCACATCTTTG
>CAMOZF010000217.1 GCA_946630765.1 uncultured Lachnospiraceae bacterium
TTCCGAGCCGGTATCGGAATCTGAACAGGAGCCTTCCTCCGAAAGCGAGACGGCGCCCTCTTCCGAAGCTGAGACGGAAAGCGCTTCATCTGAAGAAGCCGAGTCGGAAAGCACTACAGGAAGTCCGCCATAACCGAATTCGCGACGTCCAGGCCGTAGTCGCTGAGAAAGATCCGATCGCCGGATTTCTCAAGCGTTCCGATCTTCAGGTGCCGTTCGATCGGCTCCTGAAAATGATCGAAAAAGCTGCAGCAGAAGCGGTCCCTGAAATCCGCATCCGAGACGCCGCACGTCATCCGAAGGCCCAGGATCATGAATTCACTCATCCGGTCCGAACAATCCAGACATTCTTCTTCCTCCGGGGGAAGATTCAGATAATCCAGAGAAGCCGCATTTTTGATGCGGCTTTTTTCTGTATAGGAGGCCGCCGCGGCGCCGAAGCCCAGGTAATACCCCCCGGTCCAGTAGCCGATATTGTGGCGGCACTCAAAGCCGGGCTTTGCATAGTTTGAAATCTCATAGCGTTCCATCTGATACTCATGAAGGACTTCGGAAGTTCTTCTGTAGATCCGTCGGTCCGTTTCCTCTGTCGGCAGCTCCCCGATCTTCTTCCCCTCTGGCCCGTACAGCGCGTAAAAAGGGGTGTTTTCCTCGATCTGCAGGCTGTAGACGGAAAGATGCTCGGGCTGAAGGGAAAGTGCCGTTCTGAGGCTTTTTTCGAAGTTCTGCGGCGTCTCGCCGGGAAGGCCCGACATCAGATCGATATTGATATTGTTGAAGCCCGCCGCCCGCGCGAGATCAAAGCTTCTCAAAAAAGTGCCGAAGTCGTGAATTCTCCCGAGCTTTTCCAGCATCCGGTCGTCGGCGGACTGAAGGCCGAGTGACAGGCGGTTCAGGCCGAATTCCCTGTAGGCCTGAAGCTTTTCCCTATCGAGCGTCCCGGGATTCGCCTCCATCGAAAACTCCGGATTTACCCAGTTCGGGAAGCATTCCCGTAGGACCCGAACCGTCCGATCAAGCTCCTCCGGATCCGCAATCGAAGGCGTCCCGCCGCCGATAAAGATGCTCCGGATCGGAAGGCCGGACAGATCGTCGTACTGTGCGCTTTTTCTACGAATATCCTCGCGAAGATCCTGAAAATACCGCTTCATCTGCGCATCAGAAAAAGCGCCCGAAAAAAAGTCGCAGTAGGCGCATTTCCGGGCGCAGAAAGGAATATGCAGATATAATTCCAGTTCCTGTTTCATTTAATTTTCATCCAGCTTCAGAACGCTCATGAAAGCCTTCTGCGGAATCTCGACGTTTCCGACCATCCGCATCCGCTTCTTGCCTTCCTTCTGCTTCTCGAGAAGCTTCTTCTTACGCGTAATGTCACCGCCGTAGCATTTGGCAAGGACGTCCTTCCGCATCGCTTTGACGGTTTCTCTTGCGATGATCTTGGAGCCGATCGCGGCCTGGATCGGAATCTCGAAAAGCTGTCTCGGAATCTCCTCCTTCAGCTTCTCGCACATCCTTCTGCCGCGTTCATAGGCATTTCCAGCGAACACAATGAAGGACAGTGCGTCCACCTCCTCGTGATTTACGAGAATGTCCAGCTTCACAAGCTCGCTCTTCACATAGCCCTTCAGCTCGTAGTCAAAGGAGGCGTAGCCTCTGGAGCGGCTCTTCAGCGCATCATAGAAATCGTAGATGATTTCATTGAGCGGCAGATCGTAGCGCAGAATCGCGCGTCCCGCCTCAATGTACTCAATGCCCTGATAAATGCCTCTTCTGTCCTGGCAGAGGTCCATGATCGAGCCGATATATTCGCTCGTAACGATGATCTCCGCGGAGACAAAGGGCTCCTCCATGTAGTCGATCTCCGACGGATCCGGCAGATTGCTGGGGTTCGTGAGTTCGATCATTTCGCCGTTCATCTTATGCACATGATAGATAACGCTCGGTGCCGTTGTCACGAGATCCAGATCATATTCGCGCTCCAGCCGTTCCTCGATGATTTCCAGATGCAGAAGTCCGAGGAAGCCGCAGCGGAAGCCGAATCCGAGCGCCAGGGAGGTTTCAGGCTCATAGAAAAGCGAGGCGTCATTCAGCTTCAGCTTCTCCAAAGCATCCCGAAGATCCTGATAGTGTGCGCCGTCCGCGGGATACATGCCGCAGTAAACCATCGGCAGCACCTTCTTATAACCGGGAAGCGCCTCTTTCGCGGGATTTTTCGCGCCGGTCACGGTATCGCCGACACGGGTATCCTGCACATTTTTAATGGAAGCCGTCAGATATCCGACCTCTCCTGCCGACAGACTGTCACAGGGAATGAACTGTCCGGCGCCGAAATAGCCGGTTTCCACAACGTCTGCCTCCGCGCCGGTCGCCATCATCCGCACGCGCATGCCGGGCTTTACCGTGCCGTTCTTCACGCGGAAGAACACGATGACGCCCTTATAGGAATCGTACAGAGAGTCAAAGATCAGCGCCTGAAGCGGCGCATCCGGATCGCCCGTCGGCGCCGGAATCTTCTCGACAATCGCCTCCAGCACATCCTCTACATGCTCGCCGGTTTTCGCGGAAATCCGCGGCGCATCCATTGCCTCAATCCCGATCACGTCCTCAATTTCCACGGCGACGCGGTCCGGCTCGGCACTCGGCAGATCGATCTTGTTGATGACCGGGAAAACCTCGAGATCGTGATCAATCGCAAGGTACACATTCGCGAGCGTCTGCGCTTCTATGCCCTGCGCGGCGTCCACGACAAGGATCGCACCGTCGCAGGCCGCAAGAGAGCGGCTGACCTCATAGTTAAAGTCGACATGACCGGGCGTGTCAATCAGATTGAAAATGTACTCTTTGCCGTCCTTCGCCTTATAAACCGTCCGTACAGCCTGCGCCTTGATCGTAATGCCCCGCTCGCGCTCCAGATCCATGTTGTCAAGAACCTGCGCCTGCATTTCACGCGCAGTCAGAAGACCGGTCATCTCTATGATGCGGTCTGCCAGCGTGGATTTGCCGTGATCAATATGCGCAATAATGCAGAAATTGCGGATTCTGGAAATGTCGGTCAGTGCCATTCTCTTCTCTCAATTCTGGTTAATATATTCGGCGGCTTTCGCCGCCTGTGTCGTTCCGGTAAGGGAGTCTCAGAACATCCGTGCCTCCGGGGACAACGTTCCAGGCGTCCCCTTGAGGCACGGATCATTCTTTGCTGTTCACTCTCTGTCATGGGCCAGCACACTCGAGCCGAGGGTTATGGTGTTCCTTCTGAGTGTAACTTGGTCGTTACCGAAGAAGGAACACCATCCCGCAGGCGAGTTCTGTTCCATCCCGCAGGCGAGTTCTGTTCCATCCCGCAGGCGAGATTTATGCTACAATCAGCGATGCACCCGAGCCGGAGGTAATTGCGTTTCTTCAGAGGAGACTTCCCCAGTCTCCGATGAAGAAATGCAATTCTCCTCCGGCGAGTTATACTCATCAGTCAAGCTCGTCGACAGTGTCCTTGTCTTCGAAGTCGGGAGCGGCAGGCGCCGTCACGAGGCGAAGGGTGTCGCGGGCAATTGCAAGTTCTTCGTTCGTGGGAATGACTGCGATCTTGATCGTCGAGTCTTCGGTGGAGAGCACAACCTGCTTGCCGAAGGCCTTGAGGTTTTCTTCTTCGTTGATCTTCACGCCGAGGAACTCGAGGTATTCGCAGACCATACGGCGGACCATCGGGCCGTTCTCGCCGACGCCGGCGGTGAAGACGATCGCGTCAGCGCCCTTTAAAATCGTGTTGTATGCGCCGATATATTTGACAAGACGGTGGACATAGGCTGCCATTGCCATGGTTGCCTTTTCATTGCCGGCATTGATCGCCGCTTCAATATCGCGGAAATCAGAGCTGACGCCCGAAAGCGCCGCCATACCGGACTGCTTGTTCAGGATATTCAGGGTGTCGTTGACCGAGCAGCCCTCTTTATTTGTAATGTACTGTACAACCGCTGCATCCACATCACCGGAACGGGTGCCCATGATCAGGCCTTCCAGTGGGGTAAGTCCCATGGAGGTGTCTACACAGACGCCGCCGATCGAA
>CAMOZF010000218.1 GCA_946630765.1 uncultured Lachnospiraceae bacterium
GAAGGGCATGAAGGTCGTCCTTATCGAGAAGGCGGCGGCTGTCGGCGGCGCGGCGAACATGGGCATGGGCCCGCTCGGCATCGGCACGAAGTACCAGAAGGCGCAGATGGTCGATATTACCGTCGAAAAGGCCTTCAACATGTTCATGGAGTATACGCACTACCAGGTGGACGCAAGGCTCGTAAAACGCTATTTTTCGCAGTCAGCATCGACGATTGAGTGGCTGGAGTCGATGGGCGTCGAATTCGAAGGCGCGTATCGTTACTTCCCGCAGTCGGAATGCACCTGGCATATCGTAAAAAGCGGCCAGAAGATCGGCCCGCGTGCGGCATCCTTCATGAACAAGGCGCTTTACAACAAAGCGCTGGAGCTGGGGGTTACCTTCCTTCTGGAAACCCGTGCGCTCCACATTGTCAAGGAGGACGGTGCGGTTTCGGCGGTTCTTGCGGAGTCGAACAGCGGCGAAAAGATCCGCGTTAACTGCAAGGCAGCGGTCATTGCGACCGGCGGCGCCGGATGCAACCCGGAGATGATTCATCAGGAAACCGGCTATACCTTCGGCAAGGATATGTTCAGCTTTGCGATTCCCGGAATTACCGGAGACGGACTTCGGATGGCCTGGGAAGCGGGCGTTGATCATGTGCCGGTCCGCATGGAACAGGCCGCGATGGTGGTTGGCGTCGATGGTCTTCCCGACAGCGTGTCGAATATTTTCTTCCAGCCGAACCTTCTCGTGAACGCATTCGGAAAGCGCTTCATGAACGAAGAGTACATGCAGAATACGACCTTCCTTTCGAACGCGGTATCCAACCAGAAGGACCGCACCTCCTATTCGATCGTTGATGATTCCATCGTACGCGAATATATCCGTAAGGGCGTCGACGTCGTGAGCATGGTCCGTTCCGATCCGGACGTTTCTGATTTCTATGACGGAATCAAAATGGCACAGGAAAACGGCAATGCCTATCCGGTGGTTGCAGACAGCATCGAAGAGCTGGCCGAAAAGCTCGGCATGGATCCGGAGATTTTGCAGCAGACCATTGACGAGTACAATGAGTTCTGTGAAACGACCGACACCCAGTTCTTCAAGCCCGGCCGCTACTTAAAGCCGATTTACCAGGCACCCTTCTATGCGAATAAGATCGGCCCCGGCGCTTACGGTACGGTCGGCGGCATCCGCATCAACGAGAACTGCGAAGCCTGCGACAGCGATTTCTATCCGATCCCGGGCCTCTATGCAGCCGGCGCGGACGCCTGCAACCTGTACAACGACAGCTATATGTTCCTGCTTCCCGGCAACTCCATGGGCTTTGCCGTCAACACCGGCCGCATCGCCGGCATGGAAGCCGCAGACTATGTGAATGAACAGTGAGGAAGACAGGCGCCCTGCCGTGGGAGCACGAGCAGGGGCGCCTGTCTGACGAACGTCCCTCATGAGGTGAGGAGCGATGCGAAGCAGCGCGGGAACACCGAATGAGGGAGCGCTGGGAAGTGCCAGAGGCACGACAGCGCGGTGTTCATTCAAAAAGAGGAAGACAGGCCACCTCATCAGTCGCCTTACGGCGACAGCTTCCCCTCAAGGGGAAGCCGGGGAGCAGCCCTCTCCCAAAGCCTTCCCCTTGAGGGGAAGGTGGCACGCGAAGCGTGACGGATGAGGTGGCCGCACTTATAAAGAAAAGGAGAATTCATTATGGCAGCACGTGTGATCTTTGACCCGAACGGGTTTGAGAACATTATCGAAAACGGCGAGGCGGTCGGATTCCGTTTCCGCTGGAAATCACAGTACTACAGGGGCATCACCCTCTCGATCGTCCATGATATCAAGGTGAATATCGACGGCGAAGATATTCCTTCGGAAGACATCAGCATGACCGTAAACGGTGAGACCTTTACGCTCGATGAAATGTCTACCGTCGTGGATTCGGACTACCGCTGGGAATTCGGCGATTATGCGGCGGTCAATGTGAAGAAGGCCGGCGGACTCGCGAAAGGTCCGCACCATCTTGTCGCTGTCCAGCACATCGCGCCGTCCTACATGCCCTTCCCGTGGATCACGGAGTGCAAGGCTGACTTTACGATTTAAGGAGGTAAGAGCATGAATTACGATATCAAAAGAAGTATTTCTTTTTACAGCTATCAGGATGAATATTATGCAGGTATTCTGGATCTCGAAGGCTGCCTTCGGGAATGCGCAAAGACCGGCGCGACCGGCGTCGAGCTCCTCGCGGAGCAGATGATCAGGCGTTTCCCGAAGCCGATCGAAGACGAAGCTTTCCGCGAAAAATGGTTTGCGGACCTGAAAAAGTACGGCCTCGAGCCCTCCTGCTACGATGCTTTCCTGGAGAACCGCATCTTCCGGAACCGGACGCTTTCCGTCGGTGAGCAGGTCAATATGATGAAGCGGGATCTCAGGCTTGCTTCCCTTCTCGGTTTCCCGGTCATCCGTACCCTTGTTTCCACCCCGATGCCGGTCATCGAGGGCTCACTGGAGTATGCGGAACAGGTCGGCGTGAAAATCGGCCTGGAAGTTCATGCGCCGTTCTCTCTGAATTCGAGCTGGGCGGAAGGATATCTTTCGATGATCCGCCGTACGGGCACGAAGTTCTTCGGCTTCATCCCGGACATGGGCATTTTCTGCAAAAACCTTCCGGACGTTGTCCGCGACAAGGCACGCCGCATGGGCGCCACGGAAGAAGGCCTGAAGATCGTTGACGACTGTTACCTGAAGCGTGTTTCCGACGGCTTCGTCAAGATCAAATACGACCTCGACCTTGGAAAGGCGAACTTCGAATACCGCATGGCAAACGGCATGAAGGAGATGATGGATGCCATCGGCAAGCTTGGTCCGAACCCCGGAAACGAGTGGTACGCCAACAATTCCTTCACCTATTCCTGGTCGGATCCGCAGGACATCATTGACAATATCGAGTATATTTTCCATACACACGCAAAGTTCTACGACGTGCATGAAGACCTTGTCGAGACCGCAGTTGCGCTTCCCGAGGTCATCGAAGCTTTCAAGAAGGCCGGCTATCATGGTTTCTTAAGCTCCGAGTACGAAGGCGGCGAGCATAACCGCGACATCGGCGTCGACTCGATCACGCAGGTTGCCCGTCATCAGGAAGCCATGAGAAGGCTGATTGAGGGCTGATCATTGCCTGGTTAAGCCCGTCCGGGATGACAGATTTCATTCCGGGCGGGTTTGATGAAGGCGGCGTATACGAAGTCGAGGGCAGTGACGATGTCATCAATATCGAGAAATGGCCTGATGTGGAAACGACGGAAGCTGTGATGAAATCCGAAACCTTCCGGAATTTTATTCCCCGCCTGATACCGCATTTCGCCGGAAACGAGACGCTGATTCTACACGAAAGATAAACAGGAGGTGCATACAGTATGTATCCCAGAAAACTGACCCGCTCCATCATTTCCAATCCGGATTACCCCGTGGTGGAGACGAAAAACGGAAAATTGAGGGGATTATGGGAAGAAGGTGTGTTCATCTTCAGGGGAATTCAGTACGCAGAGCAGAAACGTTTCCATATGCCTCAGCCGGTTGAATCGTGGGAGGGAACGAAGGAAGCGATTATATACGGCCCTGTATGTAAGGAAATACATACGGCCATTGCCCATGATGAATACAATGTTCCGCACTATCATTATATCCAGGATGAAGATTGTCTCTATCTAAATATCTGGACAAAACATATTGACCGGGAAAGCAGAAAACCCGTCATGGTCTGGATCCACGGCGGCGGTTTCGCAACCGGTTCCTCCATTGAACTTTACGCGTACGACGGTATGGAGCTCTGTGAATTCGGGGATGTGGTTGTGGTTTCATTAAATCACCGCCTCAACTGCATCGGCTATCTCGACCAGCACCCCGAGGTGGGTGCCACCGGCGTATCGATGTATGGTGCCGACGGGCGTTTCGCATGGGAGTCGCGCCGCGGTGTGCCCACCCCATGGACCGCTTTCTGCAAGATGACGGGGCTGTCGGCCCTGTTCCCCCACAGCCGTCGTTTCGGACGCTATCACATGCGTTT
>CAMOZF010000219.1 GCA_946630765.1 uncultured Lachnospiraceae bacterium
GAACTGGATCACAGCGAAGACGGCTGGGGCACAGAAAACTGGGACAGAATGGTTCGTATCGCGGCAGACGAAACCGAGAAGCTCGGTATGAAGCTCGACATCGCAAACGGTCCCGGCTGGCCGATCAGTTCTCCTGTAATTAAGGATGCAGACGATCCGGCGGCGCTTCGGGAACTGACTTACGGCGAATTCACGTTGTCTGCCGGTACGCATTATGAAGGCCCGCTTCCCGAAAGAAAGACGGTCCGCCCGGAAGGAACGCCGAAGCTTGTAGCAGTGATGGCTTATCCGGAGGTCTCGGAAAGGATTCTGAAGCAGTCCGGGTATATCGATCTTTCTGCGGCCCTTTCCCCCGACGGGAAGAGCCTGTGTTTTGATCTTCCGGAAGCTTCGGAAGGAACGACGGGCCAATACCGCATCTTTGCCTTCTACGAACAGCCGGCCGTGCATAAGATCAATTCCGGGATGAATTATGTCATTGATCACCTTGGAAAAGCAGGCGTAGAGGCCTGCAAGGCTTACTGGGACCCGATTTTTGAAAAGTATGACTATCCGTCAATGGAGTCTTTTTTCTGCGATTCCCTGGAGTATGTCGTGACCCTCGAGTGGACGCCGGGCTTTGAAACCTTCTTCGAAGAAAAATACGGCTATGATCTCCGGCCTTTCCTGCCGGTCGTCGGGGAGCATCCGTCCATCCTTGCAGTGCCGGAGGTGGCAGGCTACAGCTTTGAAGACCCTAAGATCGGTGAGATGGTGAACCGGGAATTCATGGAAGCCCTGACGTACTGCTACTGCGAGAACCACCTTCGCGGCCTTGAAGAGATGGCGAACGCCTACGGCAAGACGATCCGTTACCAGGTGGCATATAATAAACCTTTTGAAGAGGAAATCAGCGCGTTATATCCGGGGATTCCGGAGAATGAAGCGCTCGGCCGTCCGACCTTTGACGGCATGAAGGATATGGCCGCGGCGGCGCATCTCGGAAGGAAAAAGCGTTACAGCTTCGAATGTGCGGCGGAATTCGGCTTCGGCTACAACCAGACCTATGAGGATCTCCTGTGGTGGATCAAACGCGCCCAGATGGCGGGCATGAACGCACAGGTTATGCATGGCGCATCCTATTCCGGCGCATATTACGGACGCCTTTCGGAGAACGGCCGCGTCCCCGGCGCCGAATGGCCGGGTTATGAGGGCTTCGGCAAATTTGTCTCCAACAACTGGAACCGGACGCTTTCCATAGAGGACGCGCGAAAGGTCCTTGACCGGATCGCGCGGACAAACAGGATCTTCCTCGGTACGAAAAAAGTGGACGCTGCGATCTTGAGAAGCGACTACACAAATACCGGAGACGGCGGGGAAGGCTGCTTCTACAATGACGGCGGAAAGCTGCAGAACGCAGGATTTTCCTACGAATTTGTATGCGAAAGCCTGCTGAAGCTTCCTGTGTGCCGGGTGAAGGACGGTGTACTGGATCCAGACGGCCCCGCATACCGGGCCCTGATCGTGATGCCCGGGGTCGAGCTTTCCCTGGAAGGCATCCGCACGCTTCGAAGACTGCAGCGCGAAGGACTGCCGGTCGTGCTGTGCGAAGAGCGTTACCCCTGCCGTTTCTACAGCGATTATGCGGATGAAAAGCGGCGGGAGGAATGGGAAGAAGAGTTCGCAGCGCTTCTTTCTTCGGCAAAAGAAGCCGGGCTCGTATCTATGATTGAAGACGTTCCGGAGACGCTCCTGTCCAGGGGCATCGGACCGCGCATCCGCACCCAGTGCAGCCACGACCTGATTACTGCCGTTCATGAGACGGAAGACTTTAATTTCTACATCGTGTATGCAAATAACAGGGTTGAATTTGACTGGAAGGACCTTTCTTTTGGAACGACCCACGTCAGCGGCGGCTTCCGGCCGGGAACAACGAAAAACACCTATGAGCGTCCGGGCGACGCGAGCCGCAGCTATGCAGAGCTTTCCATCGAAAGCCGCGGGCCGCTGTCCGTTTATGATCCGTGGAACAATAGCTTCAGTCCTTCGGGCCTTTCGGCGGACGGGACGAGGGTAAAGGGCGGACTGTGGATCGAAGAGGATGAGATGCTGATCCTGGCGGAAGATAAGACCGGCTGTCAGGAACCGGCCGGCCGGAAAGCCTTCGCGGCGGTTTCGCCGGCTTCGGAATTGAATCGGATTCCGATCCGCTTCGAGCGGCTGCAGGTGAACGCGTTCGAACCCGAAAAGCCCGAGGAATACTCTTTCCTCCGCAGCAGGTTCTCTGCGGAAAGCCGCACCTATATCATCGAGAAGGCGGAGGATTTCGCGGAAATCGATCCGGAACTGGAGCACTTTGCGGGAAAAGGCACGTATTCCGGCAGCTTTACGGTTGAAAAGAAGGACGGAATCCGCTACATGCTGAAGCTCGGAAAAGCAGCCGACACCCTTCTTGCTGCCGTAAACGGACAGGAGGTCGAGGGCCTGGACCAGGTCTTCAGACGGGCTGATATCACGGACCTTATTGCGGACGGCCGGAACCTGATCAGCGTCCGGGTGATGACGAATCTTCACGCGCGGCTGACGAAATCCTTTGATCCGAAAGACTATGAACACACACCTTTCTGTCCGCCGTCGATGGAACACCGCTCGGGGCTTTTTGAGGAACCGGGCTTCCCGATCGGCGTGGAAGAATATTCTGAATAAGGCTCTAAACAGAAAAAGAAACATTCTGATATGGAAAATCCGATCCGCCGGGGAAAAACCTCCGGCGGATTTTTAACAGGACTAAAGTGGAAAAATACTATTTCCAAAAGAAAAAGTCTCAGCTATAATGTTATATGTAAAAGTGGATGAACGCAGCAGATGAGGCAGTTCAGATGATCCACATTCAGGAGAGAGACAGCGTGGCAGGTTTAAGGAAAAAAAGTGTCAGACATCTACGAAGAAGCTCTATTCCAATGAAGATCGTGCTGATCTTCATTGCGCTTCTTCTGCCGATTTATGCGCTCCTTTTGATTTCTGCAGGCGCTTATCTGAGGTCTCTTGAAAAGCAGGCCGTGCAGAACGCACAGTCGATTGTGAATATCAATATGGCCGAGCTGGATTCGGAGATTCGAAGAATCGATGCTTACTACTATGATCTCGAAGAAAACAATGTAGATTTCCGCCGGGTGCTGCGCTGGTCGGGAAGTGATGAGGACAGGATTGCACTTACAAAAGTCAATCAGTCGCTCGTTGCCCAGAATGCACTGATGACATATTCCACTGCTTTTTTTCTTTATCTTGCCCGGGAAAACCAGCTTCTTTTTATTGACCGCTCGCTGAGCCCTGCAGATCGTGCGAGACTTCGGGAGAGCCTGGAGGAGACCTGGTATATCAATCGGAATCTGAACTGGAATATCGGTGAGATTGACGGACATCCTTACCTGTATCATAACATTGAGGATTCCGCGGTCTTTCTGGGTACCTTGATTGACCTCCAGGACGTGATGAACGCAATTGCGCGTGGGATTCCGTACGACAATGTGGAGTTAGAACTGACTTATCATCCTGAGGAAGAAACTGGTCTTACTGCATTTTCAGAGGTTCAGCGCACGAAGCAGTACCTGATGGTGCGGCTGGACAGAAAAGAAATCCGGGGAAGCATGCCGCAGGTATCCCGGATGATTCTGATTACAGGCCTTCTGCTGGTGGTCTTCCTTCCGTTAATGCTGATTATGATAATGTTTCGGATGATCGTGCGGCCGATCCGGAAAATTGAAGAAGGTATGTTCCATCTCGGCTCCGGCGAGCAGGAGTATCGGATTCCGGAGTTTAAGGCTTCCCGGGAGTTTGTCGGGATGCGAAATTCCTTCAATAACATGGCAACTGAGATAGAGACGCTGAAAATCAAACAGTACGAGGAGGCTTTGGAACGGGAACAGATGATGCTCCAGAATCTGCTTCTGCAGATCCGGCCGCATTTCCTGCTGAATTTCTTTAATCAGATTTTCAGTATGGCAGAGCTTCAGGACTATGATGGCATCAAGAAGAGCAGCCTTTATCTGTCCCG
>CAMOZF010000220.1 GCA_946630765.1 uncultured Lachnospiraceae bacterium
AATGTAATCAAGGAAAAACAGCGGCTTTGCGCCGCAGCAGATGATATCGTTGACGCACATCGCAACGCAGTCGATACCGACGGTATCATGACGGTCCATCAGGAAGGCGATCTTCAGCTTGGTTCCGACGCCGTCCGTTCCGGACACGAGCACCGGCTTTTCGATGCCCGTAAGATCCAGCTCGAACAGTCCGCCGAAGCCGCCCAGGTCCGACAGCGCGCCCTTTGTCATCGTCCGCGCGATATGCTTTTTCATGAGTTCAACGCTCTTGTAGCCGGCCGTAATATCAACGCCGGCTGCCGCGTAGCTTTCCGATTTCGAATTCGTATTCATCCTTTTATTCCTTTCCCGACCAGCAGTAGGTGCAGAGCTCGCACTCCGGAAGGCCGATCGCGTCGATCACCCCCTGCAGAGTCTGAAATTCCAGCGAGGCAAAATGGAGCTGTTCACAGATGGTTTCTCTGAGCCTTCTGCCGCGCTCTGTCCTGCCGTCCGCATATTCCTCAATATGTTCGAGTCCCTCTTCTCCTTCAAGCTCCCGGATCACGCGCCGCGAAATCAGGTCGTTGTCGGATGTGGAACGTGAAAAGTTCAGGAATTTGCAGGCATACATGATCGGCGGGCAGGCTGAGCGCATATGCACTTCCTTCGCGCCGTTTTCATAGAGGAAATCAACCGTTTCCTTGAGCTGCGTGCCGCGCACGATCGAATCGTCCACGAAAAGCAGCTTCTTGTCCTTGATCAGATCATGAACCGGGATCTGCTTCATATGCGCGACCCGGTTGCGGTCGGACTGGTTGACCGGCATGAAGGATCTGGACCAGGTCGGCGTGTATTTGATAAATGCCCGTGCAAAAGGCTTCTGCGACTCGTTCGCGTAGCCGATCGCGTGCGGCGTTCCCGAATCCGGCACACCGCCGACATAGTCGATGTCTTGTGCCTTCTTGGTCAGCTGGTCGTTTTTGGCCATGATCGCGCCGTTTCTGTAGCGCATCATTTCGACGTTCTGACCTTCATAGGTGGAGGTCGGATAGCCGTAATAGGACCAGAGGAACGAACAGATCTTCTTCTTCGGAAGCGCTTCCCTGAGGACCGTGAGCTTATCCGCCGTCATTTCAACGATCTCCCCGGATCCGAGCTCCTTATAAAGCTCGAAGCCAAGCTTCTGAAGCGCGAAGGATTCAAAGGCCACGCCGTAGCCGTCTTCATTTTTCCCGACCAGGATCGGAAGTCTGCCGTCCTTGTCCCGGGCCGCAATCATCCTGCCGTCCTGTGTCAGGATCAGGATTGAAGCCGTCCCGTTGATTTTCTCCTGTGCGTGACGGATTCCGTCCGCGAAATTGTCTTTCTCTCCGATCAGCGCCGCCGTGAGAAGAACTGAATTGATCGCGCCGCCGGTCATTGCATCAAAGCTTGCGCCGCGAAGAAGAAGCTCCCGTACCAGCTCCTCGGCATTATTGATGACGCCGATCATGCAGATCGCGTAGGTGCCGAGCTTGCTCGTCATCAGAAGCGGCTGCGGATCATAATCACTGATGCAGCCGATCGCAGCATTTCCGGACAATTCCTCAAAAATCCGCTCAAATTTGGTTCGGAACGGGGAATTCTCGATGCTGTGAATCTTGCGCTGCATTCCCTTTTTGTCATTTGTGGAAGCCATTCCGCCCCGGCGCGTTCCGAGATGCGAATGATAATCTGTTCCATAAAATACTTCCGGTATACAATCCCTGCGGGATGTCATGCCGAAAAAACCACCCATATGTTTTCTCTCCTGCTGTCTTATCCTGTTTTTCGGGAACCGCCCGAAAAAACATCTTCTACGTTTTCAGTGCCTGTCCAGTCAGGCTTCGATCCGTTCGAGAATGCCCTCGTCTTTTTTGAGAACGGCCTCGGCATCCTTTTCCCGCTTTTCCTGGAGTTTCTGACTAAGCGTTTCATCGGAAAGCGCAAGAATCTGGATCGCTAATAAAGCGGCATTGGCGCCTCCGTCAATCGCTACAGTCGCAACAGGAATGCCTGTTGGCATCATGACTGTCGAAAGAAGAGCGTCCATGCCGCTTAATTTACTTCCTGAGCAGGGAATTCCGATCACCGGCAGTATAGTATTCGCCGCAATCGCGCCTGCAAGATGTGCCGCCATACCGGCAGCTGCAATAATTACACCAATCCCGTTCTCTCGCGCATGAAGTGCAAAATCACGCGCCTCCACCGGGGTTCTGTGTGCCGAAAAAACATGTACCTCATATGGTACATCGAAAGCCTTCAGCACGTCAACTGCCTTCTTCAGGATCGGCAGATCACTATCCGATCCCATCACAATTCCGACCTTCTGCATCCAATTCCTCCGTGGTATAGAGACTGCTACTATATCTTTTTACTGTCAGGAATCAATACACAAAATATTGATTCCTGACAGTACTATACCATTCTGGAACGCTCTTGGTCAAGGGACTTTTTCAAGTTCTCTTTTGTGTCTCTGAAAGCTCTGAAAATTGAAAAAGTATTGTGCAAATTGGAGAAGAATCCAGCGTTTTACCAGCGTCTGCGGAAGGTTCTGATTCCGAGAAGAAGCGCTGCCGTTCCGGAGAGTGCCGCGAGAAGCATCCAGAATACCGGCCGGAAATCATCACCGGTCGTTACGACCGAAGAAGAATGTTCGCCCTTCGGGGTCTTGTCATCCTTACCGGGGCCGCCGTTCTTTTCGTCGTCCTTCTTGTCATCTTTCTTCTTGTCGTCGTCTTTTTTGTCTTCCAGCAAAATGACGCCGTCCTTGCTGAGCTTCGCTGATGTTGTCAGTTTTCCGTCCGTTCCGATGGTGAAGGTCGTTTCTCTCGCCGTGTTATGTCCGTCCGGTGCAGTTCTCTCACGAAGCGTGTATTTGACACCGGTCTTCAGGCCTCTGATCGTATGCGATTCCTTCCCGGATTTCCACTCCTCGACGACTTTGCCCTTCTCATCAAGAACCTCGATTGTGGCGCCCTCAAGATTCTTTTCGTCCGGACCGTCTATCCTGCTGATCCTGACGATCGTCTTTTCATCTTCCACAAGGAGGATACCGTCCTCAGTAACCGAACCCGTCGATGTTACCTTGCCTTCCGAATCGATCGTGAAGGTCGTATCGGTTGCAATCGTGTATCCATCCGGGGCAACGGTTTCACGGAGCGTGTATTCCACGCCGGTCTTCAGGCCGAGAATCTCCTGTGCTTCCTTTCCGGACTTCCACTCTTTGACTACTGTTTCCTTGCCGTCCTTGTCTTTTTCGATGATCTGGATCGTCGCGCCTTCAACTTCCTTACCGTCTGCGATGTCCACCTTGCTGACCTTGACTCTGGTGATCGCATCCTCCACAAGGAGTATGCCATCCTTGCTGATCGTAGCTGTCGATGTCACCTTTCCTTCAGAATCAATCGTAAAGGTCGTTTCGCTTGCAATCAGGTATCCGTCCGGTGCGACCGTCTCGCGAAGCGTGTATTTCACACCGGTCTTCAGGCCTTCGATCTTGTGGGCTTCCTTTCCGGACTTCCATGACGTGACCTCATTTCCATCTTCATCAAGGATCTGGATCGTCGCGCCTTCGATTTCCTCGCCGTCCGCGATATCCACCTTGCTGACCTTGATGCTCGGTTTCGCATCCTCTACAAGGAGCACGCCGTCTTCGCTGACTGAACCTGTAGATGTTACCTTACCCTTCGAATCGATTGTGAAGGTTGTATCAGTTGCAATCAGGTATCCTTCCGGTGCGACCGTCTCACGAAGCGTGTACGCCACACCGGTCTTCAGGCCTTCGATCACGTGGGCTTCCTTGCCGGATGTCCACTCCTCGACCACTTTTCCATCCTTGTCCAGGATCCGGATCGTCGCACCTTCGATTTCCTTGCCGTCCGCGATGTCCACCTTGCTGACCTTGATGCTGGTCTTCGCGTCCTCCACAAGGAGCACGCCGTCTTCGCTGACCGAACTTGTAGATGTTACCTTACCGTTCGAATCGATCGTGAAGGTTGTAT
>CAMOZF010000221.1 GCA_946630765.1 uncultured Lachnospiraceae bacterium
CCGTCGATACCAATACGTTCGCACAGGCCCTTTGCAAGAACGGATTCATCCTCCATATCAATCAGCTGATATTTCAGCGACGAGCTTCCGCAGTTCAGAACTAAAATTTTCATGATTTCTTTTCCTCCTGGAATAATAAATATAAATTTCCTTAATGGTTCAATGCAGCATTACGGGTCGGTTTCAGCGATGTTCGGATACTTCAGCATATAGTAGGCGACTTCCATCTTGAACTTTTCCCACTCTTCCGGATGTCCGTAGGGGTTGTCCGGGGTATTCGGGCAATAGTAAATCGGGCAGTATTTTCCGGAGACGTCATAGTGCCGGATAACGTCCTGCTCCGTAAGTCCGTACTCCTCGCAGAGCCAGGCCACAAGCTTGATCAGTGTGCGGTAGGTGGTCTCCGTGAATTTGCCGGTCACATCCGGATGACAGGTTTCAATACTGATTGTAAAGTCATTTCTCGGATAATTGGCCTGCGCCATCTCTCCGAGCGGTACGCAGATGATGATCTCGCCGTCAAAGCCGACGATAAAATTCGCGCTCGCGCCCTTTTCATCGGCGTGAAGCGGAATGTCATTGAAGAAGTCACGGTTGGCCTTTGCGGAGGTTCCCGGGTTTCCGACGTAGTGGACCACGATGTTGTCGACGCTTGTCAGCGCGCGTCCCGGCCGGGTCTTCTCATTGATATCAATATAATCCTCGGTGATCCACGAAGGCACCTTGACGTCGGTCGGATACGGCGGAATCCAGTTGCCGTTCTCGTCCGTACTGTTCAGGGGATCCGTCGTTTCACGCTCGGAATTCGTCACGGCGACGTCTCCGCCTGCCGTTTCCGACGGGATTACAACGGGAATCGTTTCAGCTGTTTCCGCCGGCGTCTCGACCACCGCTGCGGTTTCACTCGCGGGCGCTGCTGTTGTGGACTCCGCTGCGGTTTCCAGGGACTCTCCTTCGGTTGTCTCTACAACCAGATCCTTGCCGTCTGCTTTTTTCGGGCTGTCTTTTCTGTTCGCCCTGATGATCAGGAAAATTCCGACTACGATTGTGATAAAGATCAGAAGAAAAGCCGCTACAAATATCTTCTCCCGTCTTTTCGCTTTTCTTCGCTGTTCCAGCTGTTTTCTGCGTCTACGTTCGCGCCTGAGCTCAAATTCCTCTTCCTCTGTCAGTTCTCTCCGTGTATATTCAGTCGCTTCATCCAGTCCCTCATACTCATCTTCATATTCATAATCAGGTCTTTTTGCCATAAATACCATCCGTTTTTAGTTCTTTACATTTATCTTAAAATGAATTAAAATACAAAAGAATGCCGCAGGGCATTAACCTGAATTATTATAAAGGATTTTTGGGGGAATGTAAAGGTATTTTTCGTGTTCTCCCGCGCTTTTCAATGAAAGAACGAATTCTGTCCAGCCGATTGATCCGGTGGATCAGCGGGCTCCGCATCAGCCGATATCTTGGCAGTCACCGGGTCCTCGGCAAATTATTTAATTATGAAATGATCAGCTACGTCATCTGCGGCGCGGCGACAACTGTCGTCAATTACGCGGTATATTTCCTTGTCAGGGCCTTTTTCAGGGAAAACTACGGCATCCTGATCGCGCAGATCGTCGCCTGGATCGCAGCGGTGCTTTTTGCCTATGTCGTCAATAAGATCTTCGTGTTCGACAGTCCCGGCTGGAACCGGAAGACGCTTCTTCGGGAGTTCATTCCCTTCCTCACGGCGAGGCTTCTGTCCTTCGGCTTCGATACCGCCTTCATGTATCTGACCGTCGCCGTCTTCTCATGGAACGAACCGCTGATGAAGATCCTGAGTAATGTTGTCGTCCTGCTCGCCAACTATTTTGCGAGTAAGTTCATCATTTTCAAAAAGAAAAAAGAGACAGACTGAAATGCTGCTTCTCATGTGAAAGGAACTCCTCTTGAAACGCCCAGTCATCAACCGTGAAAAGTACAACCTGAAAAATGCCGCACCTTATCTTACCGCTTTCTTCGTGCCGGTGATCGTCCTTCTGATCATCTTCATCGAGAAAGGCATCGCGCCCTTCGGTGATCAGTGTTTTCTTCGAACCGATCTTTATCACCAGTACGCGCCCTTCTTCCGCGAGCTGAAACGGAAGCTTTCCGAGGGCGGCTCCCTCTTCTACAGCTGGAATATCGGATCAGGTACCAATTACTGGGCGATTGTCGCTTATTATCTCGCAAGCCCCCTGAATGTGCTGATCGTTCTGTGGCCCAGGGACTGCATCATCGAGTTCATCACTTTCATGATTGTGAACAAGCTTGCATTATGCTCTCTGACGCTGACCTACTATCTTAATAAGAAGCATGACAAGCACGGCATCAACGGCTTTCCCGCAGCCTTTTTCGGCATCTTCTATGCGCTTTCCGGCTATATGGCCGCCTACAACTGGAATGTCATGTGGCTGGACTGCATCTGGCTTTTCCCGCTGGTGATCCTCGGCCTTGAGCGCCTTGTCAAAGAAAACAAGGGGCTTCTCTATGCCGTCACCTTCGGATTCACGGTGCTCAGCAATTACTACATTGCGATCATGGTATCGATGGGCATTGCCTGCTACTGCTTCTTTCTTCTCGGGACAGAGCCGGAAATGGTTAAAAATTTCGGAATCAAGCTTCTGAAATTCATCGGCTACACCGCACTCGGACTGGCGTTCTCCGCCGTCATTCTGATTCCCTATGTGGCGTATTTCGGCATGACGGCCTCGGCCACCGGCAACTTTACCTGGGAATGGGGACGGACCTACTTCTCGATCTTCGACATGCTGAGCCGGCATCTGGCAAACGTCGACACCCATACCGGCCTCGACCACTGGCCGAATATCTACTGCGGTGTCGCGGTATTTCTGTTCGTGCCGATGTACTATCTGAATAAACGGATCTCTCTCCGGGAAAAGCTCGGCTATACCATCCTGCTGCTTTTCTTCTATTTCAGCTTCAGCTCGCGCACGATGGACTACATCTGGCACGGCTTCCATATTCCGAACAGCCTTCCCTGCCGGCAGGCCTTCATTTACATTTTCATCCTTCTGACCGTCTCCTACCGGGGATTTCTGGGGCTCAAGGAACGCAGCTACCGCGACATCACCTTCTGTCTGCTTGCGGCGCTGATCTTCACCTTCCTTGCGGAGAAATTCGAAACCGACACCACCTATTACGGAAACTATGTCTTCTACGGCAGCGCGATCTTCATGATCATCTATACGGTGATCATTTACGCAATGCGCCGCGGCCGTACCGGAAGAGATATCCTGATCGTGCTTCTGATCGCCACGGCGGCGCTCGAAACCTGCATTGACACGACGGTCACCTCGGTTTCGACCGTCTCCCGCTACGAGTACACGAATTACGATCAGGCCATGGAGGAAATTCTTCCCGAGATCAAGGAAAAGGAAAACGGTGACTTCTACCGCGTCGAAAAGGTGTCGAACCGCACCAAGAATGACGGCGCATGGCTCGGATATCACACGATTTCCACCTTCTCCTCCGTCGCAAATGCCAACCTTTCGCATTTCTATACGACGCTCGGGCTCGAGGCCTCCACGAATGCCTACGGGTCTCTGGGGCAGACGCCCTTTACCGAAATGTTCTTCGGCATCCGCTATCTTGTGAGCCAGAAGGAGCTTCCGAAGGCGGATCACCTGTACACGCTTTTCGACATGCGCACAACGACAAGCGGAAGCGGCAGCAGCGCCCATCAGTACACGACCTATGTGTACCGCACGAATTACGCGCTTCCTGTCGGCTTCATGATTGACAGTGCGGCGCTTTCCGGCTGGTCCGACGAAGGCAAGACGCCGCTGGAGAACCAGAACCAGCTTGCAGCGCTTGTTGCGGGCACGCAGGAGCTTTACGTCGACGTTACACCAGTTTATACCAGCGATAAGACCGTTAAAATGACCATCCCTTCGGACGGCTTCTACTTCGCCTATTCCCCGAAGGCCGGACCCAAGGAGATTCAGGCGAGTCATCCCG
>CAMOZF010000222.1 GCA_946630765.1 uncultured Lachnospiraceae bacterium
CAGCTTCGCGGGAAGCAACGAGACATCGAGACAGTAAGCGATGTAGTTCTCGCCGCCGATCAGGTAATTATTCTTGGTCGGGGTATTCAGCCGCGGGTCGGAAGCGCCGAAAAGGATGCCGGCTTCTCTTCCGCCCTCCGCGATCCGCATCGTATAGCGCATCCGGAAGACCGGAATCGTTTCGGCTGCGATCGTAATCTCGTCCGGGCCGATCCATTTCGCGCCGTGCCAGTCAGCGACCGAATCGGACATCAGGCCCGTGGAAAAGCTTGCTCCAGCCTGCAGTTCGGCCCCGAGCTCGTCCCATACACAGAGTTCCCAGCGGTAATCCGTCTCGGGTTGAAGCGCCGCGGCATTTTCCGGGTAAGGAATGCCCACAGATTCGGAGGATTCGATCCTCCCGCTGTCCCAGACAGTCCTGTCAGCCTCCCGAATAACGATCCTGTAAGCGCTCTGCTTCGCCCCGGTCCTTTTGGACAGCATCTGCCAGCTGAAAACGGGACGGGGATTGTCAAGCGCCAGCGGAGACTCCACGTGATCGATCCGGAGCCTTCCGAGGGCGGTTTCTTTCGTAATATTTGTCATGGCAATGACCTCCTGTAAAACGCTGATTAATCTACAGAGTGCCGAAATATCCAGTCAATCGTATGAAGAAGATGCTCTGATCTGATTATCTATAGACAGCTCGGGATTGTCAAGGAAATTTTAAGAAATCCGCGGCGGTTTCGCTGGACATCTGTTGGACAGGCTGTAGTAAAAAGGAAGCAGAGCGGGAAGACAGTCTGGTCTTTTAATTTCAGCACGATCACAAGTATCCGCCCCGATCAGGGCGCAAAAATCCCCCGGTCATTTCAGCCGGGGGATCTTTTTATCTCTGTCAGATCATCACGCCTTCCGGCGCCTCTTCTTCGGGCTCTTCTCCGCCCGAAATCAACTGTCCCGTCGGGACGGGCGGCTTCTGATCCGCGCCCAGAATCCGGAAATTTCCCGCCGCATCCGGCGTATAGAAATAATCCGTCATCGCCCGGATGGCATAGAGCGAGGAAAGGAAGTTCTGGTATGTCTCCGATCCGCCTTCCTGTCCGATGAGCTCGGAAATCTCGCTGATGTAATTACCGGTGTTCGACTGTATCGCTGTTAAATCAAGGGTATCCGGCATCTTATTCTCCTTCCAGAACGCTGATTACATCCAGAATCTTTTTCCACGAAATACGCGCTTTTTCCTGCGCCATTTCCTCCAGATACTTTGCATTGTCCGCCACGCTGCGGGACATCACGTAGGCGTGGTAATATCTGCCGAAGGCCTCGTACTGGGACACGTCGACAGAAAGCGTGTCATCGGCGTATTTGTTGACGACAGTCGCGGTGTAGATCTTCTGATAATTGCCCTCGTCAAAATAGTCATTCAGCGTGTTCAGGCCCGTGCTTCTCGAGCCGTAGCTGACGTCCCGGCGAATCTCCTTAAACAGCATGAAGCTGTTGATAAAAAGGGCGAGCATCAGCAGCAGTGCCACAATCCTGGCAAATCCGATCCATTTACTTCTCATTGTTCAGCCTCTCATTCACAAGAATCAGAAGGGACGATTCATTCAGATCCGCAATTCCGGCAAGGTCTTCCTCCGTCAGTCCCAGGTAATTTCGAAGGAAGCCGTTCACCTCCGTATTGATCTTCTCCGTATGAACACGGATGCTTTCGCTGTTTTCCCCTTTCTGAAGGGAACTGTACTCGCGCTCATACTCCACAATGGCCTGGCAGGTTTTCACCAGCGGATCCGAATAAGGCTCGCTGCTGTACAAAACCTGCGTCACGGCCTCAATGATGCGGTTCTGACACTGCGCGAGATACGCGATCCGGCTGTAGTCCCTGTAATCCCGGTACGAAAGGGAAAACTTGTTCATAAAAAGGTTCAGCTCGATGTATTCACCTTCCTCAAGAAGCTGATCCATCTGCGCCCTGATCTCGCTCTCCGGCAGCTTTCTTGCGATGACCCGTTCGGCGATCTCGTAGCTCATCCCGTGCATTACGAAGACCAGAAGATTCGCAAGAAGCAGCATCACGAGAATCACAAGAATGCCGTAGCCCTTCCTGCTCTTCTTCACCTCCGCGGCGACCTCGTGCTTCGCACTTTCAAACTGTTCATCCAGCTCCCGGAGCTTTTTCAGATGCTCCTGCGCTTCGGGATTCGCCTCGCCGCAGTAGGGGCAGTAGGCGTCATTTAACGAAAGCGGCGAGCCGCATTTTTTACAGTGAACCATTTCCGCCCTCCTTCACATATTCCTGCAGCCGATCGATGTCGACATAGCCGTAGTCGTCCGAGCATTTTTCGTAGATTTTTTCCAGATCGGCGTAGGGATATCCCTGGCTTTCAAGCTTTTCGATCAGCGCCTTCCGCATACTTTCGTATTCGCCTTCATCCACCCGGCTCATTCCGTTCGCGCCGGTAAAATATTCCGGAAGAAAGATGAAATGCAGCATCTGTGAAAGCTCGTAAACCGCCGGCTGCTCTGTCGCCGCAAACTTCTCGAAGGTACTCTTCAGCGTGTAGGAGGGATAATGCGACCATTTCCCGACGGCCCGGGTATTCTGATAATACATCGTTTCGATCGTCTTGTAATCACCCTTTTCATAGGCCTCGTTGAGCTTGTCCAGATTTTCGTCCATCCAGACAATCTCCTCATAGGCCTTCTGGTCGTATTCCGGGTCATTGTAGTAGTTGACCTGTGCCGTGCGCGAAAATGCGAAGGCGAGCCCGATGATGACAACGATAAAGATCAGCGCGCGCAAAAAAGAAGACAGGATCATCCTGCTGACGGACTGCTGGACATTTTCCTTCAGCCCGAGCATGGCGTCGATCACAGAGGAAATCTTCCTCCGGAATTCCGCATAGGCGCCTCTTTTATTCATGGTGCCGCAATAGGGGCAGCGGCTCAGCTTCGAGTCGAAATTCGCCCCGCAGTTTTTGCATTTCACTGTACGCATTTCTTCCTTTCGCTTTATTTTCCTTGCTCAGTAATTATCCTGAATATCATATAATACATCCCTCTTTTTGACAAGACGGTTATGAGCACTTTCCGCAGCGGCACAAAGGGAATACGGAATTCCGCGCGGACCGCGGACGGCAAAGATCCCGATCGGTATATTATTATACCATGTCCATTTCTCAAATCAAGTATACAGTATTCTCTGACATATACTCACGGCTCAACCTATGGATTTATAAAGGCAAAAAACAGCGCATCCGGAGGTACTGCCGAATGCGCTGCGTGAATTGCTTATTCTGTTTGAATCATACAAGCCGCTTTATTTCGCTCTTTGCGGCAGCAGGCTTATTCTGCGCCATGACGCCCGCCAGCGGATGCGGCACATAAGGCTCTTCCAGGTACAGGATCTCGTCCGCTGACAGCGCAAGCTCCAGGGCCTTTGCCGCGCCTTCGATGTGATGCAGCCTGGTTGCGCCGACGACCGGGGAGGTCACCTTCGTCAGAAGCCAGGCAAGAGAGACTTCCGTCATCGTCACGCCGTGTTTTTCCGCAATCTCCGCGACCCGTCCGATGATCACATTGTCCTGTGCTGCGGTCGCGTCATATTTGAACTTCGCATAGGCGTCCTGTTCGGCACGCTTCGTTCCGCCTTCTCCGGGACGCCTTGAAAGCCTGCCGGAAGCGAGCGCACTGTAGGGCGTAAGCGCAATGTTCTCTTCATTGCAGTACGGAACCATTTCCCTTTCTTCCTCACGGAAGATCAGGTTGTAATGCCCCTGAATGGAGACAAACTTCGCCAGGCCTTCCTTCTCCGCCAGGGCATTGGCCTTGGCGATCTGCCAGGCAAAGCAGTTGGAGATCCCTATATATCTGGCTTTTCCTGCCTTCACGATGCGGTTCAGGCCGTCCATGATATCCTCGATGGGAGTCTGCCAGTCCCACATGTGATGAACCTCCATCCCCATGCGGTCTGCTCCGCTGACGCGATTGCCTGATCCTATG
>CAMOZF010000223.1 GCA_946630765.1 uncultured Lachnospiraceae bacterium
TTACTGAGGCGGAAAACATGGCGCTTTCTGAAGAGAACTTCTACCTGTACAAGACATATCTTTCTTCGGAAAACAGCGAAAAGCGGTGGCGGGATCTTACGGGAAACTGATAGCGGCTTCCGTGTATGCCTTTTTCAGGCGGGCTTCCATTTCATCGCTTTTTGCAGGGTAGAAGGATACATCATTGAAGTTCAAATCACCGGTCATGATGTCAGTCTTCCAGGTGAGTGAGACACAAGTATTGTCAAGGTCCTCCTCTGTGCCGGAATAAAGGTATATCTTGACATTCTGGAAAGTTCCGTCCTTAAAGTACAGCATATTTTCCGTAAGGAACGACAGATACGGCGCCAGCGCCTCTTCCGGCTGATCGATCCTGATTTCGTAGGCTATTATATTCAGACTTCTGTTAGCCCGATAGGTTTCCACTGTTGCGCCGGCAGCGCCGCTCTCTTCAAGGGCGCCCACGTGGTCTTCCCATTCTTTATCCTGAAAACGGCATTCCGGGATCAGTTCCGATGTTGGGAAAAAAATAATCTTTCCCTCCTCATCCCGAAATTCTGTGCTGCCGGTCCCGGTATATGTGTTCGGAGGCTTTTTTGAATTCGCGATCGCGATAAAGCGCGCGAAACCGACTGTTCCGGCATCCATCGCGGGATGCATCGTATTTTCCCATTCCGTGAACCAGACTATGCCGTCCGCTGCAAGATCTTTGATCGCCTTCGCGGCGGGGCAGCGAGCGATACGGATTCCTTCAAAATAAAGGTATACATTCGGGTCTTCCTGCCTCTCAATACTCTGAAGCATGTCCGTATACTTCTCTCTTTTTTCTTTATCACCATTAAGATATAGGGTGATTCCAAACCGAAATCTCCCGTCTTCCGACTCGTCTACCACCGCTTCTTCGTATCTGGAAATAAGCGTATATCGGCTTCCGAGATCCATCTCCGAATACAGGCTCTCCCCCAGCAATGCAAGTTCTTCCGTGTGTACGGATTCGATCGGCACTTTCACGACATACCGGTCTGACGCATACACAGGAATTCCGACTGCATAAGGGATTCCGAGACTGTCCAGCCGGTTCTTTAGAATTCCCTGGAAACTGAGCACATCAGGGTCATAGGCAACCTCCTCTGCCGGATCGGCATAGGTGCTGTACTCGAGACTGATCGTCTTTCCCGGGATATTTATCTCTTTCCGCTGATTCTTTCCGGGGAAAAGCGTCGTATCCGGGTCCTCCCAGCGGATCTCCCATTCTGTCTGGACAGAAAAGGCTTTCGGTGACGGGGTCCTTGTCAGCAGATCCGTCTGCAGTGCATGCGGCAATAGAAAGCCAATTTCAGAGGGATCCGGCACACGGATCCGTTTTCCGTCACCGACCGTGTATCCTCCCAGATAACCATATCCGTTTTTGTATTCCTCACTGTCAAAATTGAAGCGGACTTCGATCCCTTCAGCAGAAAGGACGTCCCCAAGACGCTTCCTGCCCGCATTTGTAAACGTCACGAAAAAATCCTCCCCGACCGGTCCGGCACTTTCGATATCCTCCGTTTGTGAGAAGAGGCCGAATTTTGTCTCATCCCCGTTTTCATTCCGGGTGCTGAGATACAGCCGCATCGGCCTTGTCACGGTGTACCGCATCCAGAACTGAGGGTTTTTCTCCTGGAAGATTGTTTTATCGCACGTCACGGAAATGCGCTGTGTCTGAGGATCTTCCTTCCAGAGGTAGGGCTTTCCGTCGGCAAGCGCATGGAACCGTCTCGCGGCATTTGCATCGCATTCCCGGAAGTCGTCCTGCGTCATCTCGCTTCCGTCCAGTTCCAGGACCACCGTGTCGATCATGGAAAGCCGGATTGGAATCCGGTAAACCCAGACTATTGCTGCTGCGATAAGGACGACTGCGGCGATCACGCCGAAAATGATCCGTTTCCGACGTTTCCTTTTTTCCGCGATTGCGTTTTTTTCTTCCTCCGTAAGATCCGGATAGACCGCCTCGAGTGCTTCCCGTATTTCCTGCACGGTCTGTGTCCGATTCTCCGGCCGGAGCTCCATGCCGGATAAAATGGCTGCTTCCGCCGACGGCAGGATATCGCTGCCTGCCTCCGATGGCTTTTTCAGCTCATCGAAAAGAAGTCTCGAAAGGACATCCTCCGGCTCTGTTCCGGTGATGGCAAAATACAGTGTCGCCGCGAGAGCGTAAACGTCTGTTGTGCTTCGGGTGATCGCGTCTGCTTCCCGCTGCTCGGGCGGGGAATAGATGGATTTGTAGACAGCTCCCTGCGTGACGGAAGTGTCATTTTCCTGTTTTGCCGCTCCGAAATCCATCAGGACGAGCGACCCGTTCGGTCGCATGATGAGATTATCCGGACTGATATCCCGATGGATCACGCCCGACTTATGCATGCGCTCCAACGCATGCATGACCGGGACAAATGCCCGTACCGCCTTCTCCGCCGGCCATTTTCCGTTCTGCCGGACCGCCTTCGCCAACGTTTTTCCGTCAATGTATTCCATGACGAGATAGGCTTTTTCATTTTCTTCGAAACTGTCGAGGACCGTGACGATATTCGGTTCGTCCGCGTAGTCGCGCAAAATGCGCGCCTCCCGAAGGAAGCGCCTGATATCTCCTGTTTTCTGTTCTTTGATGGCGACTCTTTTCCCTGTATGAAGGTTTTCGGCCTCGTAAACAACGCCGAAACCTCCTTCTCCGATCTTTCTGAGGATCCGGTAACGTCGGTCGAGGATGACTTCTACTTCTGTCGAGGGTGCAGCCACAATTCTGTCTTCTGTGCTCATAGGTCTCCTAAAAGTATTGTATCGGGACGCAGAAATCATGCTGACAGGAACATTCAATAAAGGTATCATATCACAGATAACGATGATACGTATAACCTTCTTTCCACATCTGATACTGTGCGCAGCGGGCAGTTACTTCCGAATAATATTTCGTAAGCTCTGCGTTTCCCTCGATCCGGTCGAGACTTCCCCTCATGTTATCCATACTCTGCTGCATCTTAGACAGACGGCTTCCGTTTTCTTCGACCCTTGTGATCACATCTTCGATATGATGATCAATTTCTTCAATTTTGCGAAGGATCCTTCCCTGATGTCGGATGACCGTATCCATCTTACGGGAAATCTGGTCGACCGAAGATGCGATCTGGTCGAGACGGACCTGGTACTCGAACCTGGCGAAAGCGCCCTCGTAACCGTCGAGCGTTGAGCAGATCCGTGTTGTAAAATACTCGTACATTGTAGACATAGGTACGGCGTCCTGATATTTTTCCGGAATCAGTCCATTGCTGTAAAAGGCTCTTCTGCTTCTGTTCAAAGAGCTGTACTGCACCACGCACCGGCCGATTTCTTTCTCGAGACCGACACTCCGCATACGGCAGCGACGGATCGCTTCGTTCGCTTCTATGATTTTGCTGCGCAGATCCTCGAGCTTTCTCTGTTTATCAATCCGATCCGCAGCGTTCTTCTCATCCGCGACTGAGTTGCAGTGCATAATGGAAATGAGAAGTGGAAGAGCGATAAAGAAGATTAGTATCACAGGACCGAGTGCTCCATCGAACATTGCACCGACAAGTTCTAATAGGATAGTCAGAATACCGAAACCAAGAAAACTTTCCAGTATCATGACTCCGAAAATGATTCCCGCGACTGCGAATGCCCTGGAAAGGACTTCGCCGACAGTTGCGGAGTGCGTAATTACATTAAGCGACTGCTGCATTTGCCTTGCATTGACATTGAGCTGGGCGAGCTCACCTTCCTTTGCTTCCATCGCTGACTTATTCACGGCAAAGGATTTCTTCAGCTTTTCCAGGATCTTTTCCATGGAATAGCGGTCGTACTCCAGATCTGTCGCTCGGCGAAGGTATTCCGTAATATACTGCTGCTCTGGTAAACGAATAACTCTTTTCATTGCCATTTCTGCCTCCCCGCGGCGTTGCCGCTTATTTCTTTCTTTTGAAAAGATAGAG
>CAMOZF010000224.1 GCA_946630765.1 uncultured Lachnospiraceae bacterium
GGCGGGCCTCATGGCGCTCCGTTCCGATGATCTTTAAGCCCCCGGCCGCTTTCGCTTCCGGATCCAGCTTGATATCGGTACCACGGCCGGCCATATTGGTCGCAATCGTGACGGCCTTGAATTCGCCGGCATGCGCGACGATTTCCGCCTCCATTTCATGGAACTTCGCATTCAGCACGTTGTGCGGAATGCCGTGGCGCTTCAGAAGTCCCGACAGCAGCTCCGAAACCTCGATGGAAATGGTGCCGACAAGGACCGGCTGTCCGATCTCGTAGGCCTCTCTGACCGCTTCGACGACGGCTGCGTATTTTTCTCTCTTGGTCTTGTAAACGGCGTCCTCGAGGTCCTTTCTCTGAACAGGAACATTGGTCGGAATCTCGATGACGTCCATGCCGTAGATGTTCCGGAACTCGCGCTCTTCCGTCAGGGCCGTACCGGTCATGCCGGCCTTCTTTTCGTATTTGTTGAAAAAGTTCTGGAAGGTAATCGTCGCGAGGGTCTTGGATTCTCTGTTGACCTTCACGTGCTCCTTCGCTTCAATCGCCTGATGCAGGCCGTCCGAATACCGCCGGCCCGGCATGATACGTCCCGTGAATTCGTCGACGATCAGCACCTCGTCGTCCTTCACGACATAGTCGATATCGCGGTGCATGATGTAGTTTGCACGAAGCGCGAGCGTCATATTGTGCTGGATTTCCAGGTTTTCCGGATCCGCAAGGTTCTCGATATGGAAGTATTCCTCCACCTTCTTGATACCCTCTGCGGTCAGGTTGACGACCTTGTCCTTCTCGTTGACCTGGAAGTCGCCGGACTCCTTCTGTCCCTCGCCCATGATGAGGTCCATCTTGCTGATTTCCGTCATGTTCTCGCCGCGCTTCAGGCGCTTTGCGAGATTGTCGCAGACCTCGTAGAGCTGTGTGGACTTCCCGGACTGACCGGAAATGATCAGCGGGGTTCTCGCTTCATCGATCAGGATCGAGTCCACCTCGTCGATGATTGCGTAATGCAGTCCCCGAAGCACGAGCTGCTTTGCGTAAATGACCATGTTGTCACGCAGATAGTCAAAGCCGAGCTCGTTATTGGTGACATAGGTGACGTCGCAGTTGTAGGCTTCCTGCCGCTCCTCCGTCTTCATGCCGTTCAGGACACAGCCGACGGTAAGGCCGAGGAAGCGATGCATCTGTCCCATCCACTCCGCGTCACGGGAGGCCAGGTAGTCATTGACAGTGACGACATGGACGCCTTTTCCCGTGAGGGCATTCAGGTAGGAAGGCAGGAGGGCCGTCTGGGTCTTTCCTTCACCGGTTTTCATCTCGGCGATTCTGCCCTGATGAAGGACAATGCCGCCAAGAAGCTGAACTTCGAAATGCTCCTGATTAATGCATCTTCTCGTCGCTTCACGCATCGTCGCATAAGCTTCCGGAAGAAGATCGTCGAGGCTCTCGCCCTTCTGATACCGTGCTCTATATTCATCTGTCTTGGCCCGGAGCTGTTCATCCGACAGCGCCATCATCTGCGGCCGGAGTGCCAGAATCTTATTCAGCGTCGGCCGGAGCCGCTTGATTTCATTCTCGCTGTGAGTTCCGAAGATTTTCGTAATTAAGCTCATACGAACCTCCTGTGCATACTTAAACGATATTTTACCACTTTTCCGCAGATAATTCAAGCTTGAGATCCATAAAACAGGGGAAGCCTTCCCCGGCTGCCCGGGCGGTTTCCCCTGTTTCCTTTTTCGGAATCTTTTTTTACTCCAGGATATTCTGCCGGATCACCTCAAACGGCGCTTCCGCGCAGTCCAGAAGCTTTGTGTGGAATTCCTTCAGATCGAAATCATCCGCATCCCTCGCCTCGTTCTCGATGTCCAGGATTTCCAGCTCGCCGACGGCGTACATCTCATAGGAGCCCGGGTCGGCGCGCATGTAGTCATACATCCACTGCGCGGCCTCTTCCGCCCCGTCGAAATAATCGCTGATATAGCGCTCCACGTCGTCGACGTCCCAGCCTTCCCAGTGAATTCCGAGGTCCACGCGCGCGTAGATATAGAGGGATATTCTGGCGTTTGCTCTGAGGATCTCCGCCCCGTCCTTTGAAAGGCCGTCGACGTAATCATAGGCGCTGTTCTCCACGTAGGTCGCATAGCCTTCAGCGAATCCGCCGGTGCCGATCGCATCACGCAGCATGTAGGTCGCATTGTCCTTGAAATAGTTCATCTGATAGAGATGTCCGGGATAGCCTTCATGGGCAAGCGTGATGAAAATATCCTCTTCCTCCGCCCCGCGGTCGCAGTTGATCAGGATCGAATTTCTGACGTCGCCGTCGACCGGCGGCACCATGTAGCAGGCCGGACTGAGGTATTCCCGAAGAGAGGCGTCCACGTACTTCACGGCATAATCGACCTCGGGGATCTCCGGCCAGTCCTTTTCGATTTTCGACTGCAGGATCCGAAGACACAGATTGGGGTCTTGTGTTGTATAGGGACTGTTTTCAAACACGCTGTAAAGCGAGGGGTTGTTTCTCAGCAGATAGTTGATCGTATTCATGCTCTCGTCAATCGCCTGATCCAGCATGTCGATCATCTCATCGGGCGTCTTGTCGGAGCCGACCGTCGCCTTCAGAAGGTAGGCATAGAATTCCTCGCCGCCCGGGTAATTGCAGAGACCGCCCTGGTGCTCGTTTCTGCCCTTCAGCTTCGGAAGCTCCTGAAGAAGATACTCATAGGCGGGATACACCGATTCGAGCACCGCCTTTTCATTTTCCTCGATGTATTTTTCACGGTCCGAGTCGGAAAGCGACAGCTCCTCCAGCCGCTCGGGGAAGGTTGTGATCAGGAAGCTGTCTTCCTTTGCGTTCACGAATTCCTCAATCTGGGAAATGGTATTCTCGAGGATATCATCCTCCATGAAAAGGCCTGCGTCCGCTTTGTCCTGCTCGAACTTCATGATGCTTTCAAAATACGCCGGCGTCTGGTTCAGAAGCTCGATATACACCGGGATATCCGATTCGCGGTAGAAAACATACTGCTCAAGCTCGACGGGAAGCATCGCCTGAATACCGGAATTCGGTCCCAGCGGCTCATAAAGAAGATCCAGTCCGAAGCCTTCCTCTTCCACCTCAAGATAGCGCATAAATGCGTCGTAGGTCAGTCTGCCTTCCCAGTCCAGCGACTCATAATCAAAGGCTTCGAGCTCCTTTTTGTAGCCGAGGATCGTCTCCTCGTATTCCTTCAGGTCCTCCTCGGAAGCAGACAGCTCGTCGAATGTGATCTCCGAGGTGTCGATTCCGTATTTTTCCGGATCATAGACGTGGTAATGCGTGCTCAGCGTATCGCTGCTCATCAGCTCTCCGAAGACCCGCTCGGTGAAGGCCAGGAAGTCCTCATTGAGCTCTGGGTCGGAAGCTGCGGTTTCGGTTTCTTCCGCTGCACTTTGGGTCTCTTTCGGTTCTTCTGTTTCCTCTTCGCCGCTCTCCGGATCCGTTTCTTCAGGGTCCTCCGCGACTGCAGTCGTCTCCTCTTCAGGCGCTTCGGTTTCTTTGGAAGAGAACTCTTCCTTCACCTTGTTCGTCGCCGCGACGCCCGCAAGGATCGCCGTCGTGATACAGCCAGAAAGCGAGGAAAGAAGAAGCGCCGTAACAAGAAGCAGCGCTGCCGTCCTCAGGATATTTCTTTTCATCTTGCCACCTCCGGTTTCATGATCAATTTACAGATTCTGTTGCCGAGAAGAGAGAACTTCTGCTCATACTCGGTCATAATATTTCCCTCGTTCATCACGGGATCTCTGTGCAGGTCGCGCGTCACCTGCAGCACTTCCCAGCCTGCAGCCTCCGCTTCCTCGAGAGAAAAATCAAAAAGCTTCACATTGTCGGTCTTGAATTCCACCACGCCGCCCGGAGAAAGGATGCGTTCGTAACGCGCCAGAAACTCCCGAGACGTCAGCCGTCTCT